>NZ_JAHXBZ010000006.1:0-119855 GCF_019448275.1 Streptococcus humanilactis
GCTACAGCGCTAGTTGATGCTGATGTAGACGCTACGGCGCTTGTACTTGCTGACGTAGATGCTACAGCGCTAGTTGATGCTGAGGTAGACGCTACGGCGCTTGTGCTTGCTGAGGTAGAGGCTACGGCACTTGTGCTTGCTGACGTAGAGGCTACTGCGCTAGTACTTGCTGAGGTAGACGCTACAGCACTTGTGCTTGCTGATGTAGAGGCTACGGCACTTGTTGACGCTGAGGTAGACGCTACGGCGCTTGTGCTTGCTGAGGTAGAGGCTACGGCACTTGTGCTTGCTGACGTAGAGGCTACTGCGCTAGTACTTGCTGACGTAGACGCTACGGCACTTGTTGACGCTGAAGTAGACGCTACCGCACTTGTTGATGCTGAGGTAGACGCTACGGCGCTTGTGCTTGCTGACGTAGACGCTACGGCGCTTGTGCTTGCTGAGGTAGACGCTACGGCACTTGTTGACGCTGAGGTAGACGCTACGGCACTTGTGCTTGCTGACGTAGATGCTACCGCGCTAGTTGATGCTGAGGTAGAGGCTACTGCACTTGTGCTTGCTGACGTAGACGCTACCGCACTTGTTGACGCTGACGTAGACGCTACCGCACTTGTTGACGCTGACGTAGACGCTACGGCGCTTGTGCTTGCTGAGGTAGACGCTACCGCACTTGTTGACGCTGAGGTAGACGCTACCGCACTTGTGCTTGCTGAGGTAGACGCTACGGCACTTGTTGATGCTGAGGTAGACGCTACTGCACTTGTTGATGCTGAGGTAGATGCTACTGCGCTTGTGCTTGCTGACGTAGACGCTACCGCACTTGTTGACGCTGACCTAGACGCTACGGCGCTTGTGCTTGCTGAGGTAGATGCTACGGCACTTGTTGATGCTGACGTAGACGCTACCGCACTTGTTGATGCTGAGGTAGATGCTACAGCACTTGTGCTTGCTGATGTAGAGGCTACCGCACTTGTTGACGCTGATTGAGAGGCTTGTTCTGACTTATAATCAGAATCCGATACTGGTACCTCTACTTCATTCGATGTACCATCTTTATAGGTAATAATGACTGTAACTTTACCCTTTGATACAGCTCCACCGTTTTTAAATTCGTATTTACTAATACGATTTGCCTCTTGTGGATTTGAACCCTTAACCGCTGCAAGAATCTTTTCTTTATCATCTGCTGATGGAGTTGTCGCATTAGTTACTTGAACTGTCGCTGGCACTTCACCTGGGAATTTCTTATTCAGTTTCCCTTGTGCTACTACTGTCAGAGTACGAGCTTCATTATCAGATAAATCGACAGCTTTAACCCCACGGTTCCATTTATTACTATCTGCATATTGTTTATTTGCATCATAAGTAGCAGTATACTCTAGTACTTTTGGATTCGTTTCTGTAGCTTCCGTTGGAGTATCCTTGAAGCCAGGTGCAGAATCGTCTGATGAATAGTCTTTTTGGAAGATTCTATCTATATCTGAAGTTCCATCATGCAATTTCAGAGTTTTAATCTTACCACTGTTATCCTTGCCGCTTATGACGATTTTAATTTTATCACCTGCGAAGATTTCATATCCTCTTACACCTGGGCGAACATTATCCTGGATGGATTGTTTTTCCCACTGTTTTGTCTTATCATTCTGGATATAGAGATCAAAGGTTGGTTCTGGTGCTACATTTTCTTTCGTAATAGTCGTAGAAGTTGGGTCAGAAGTAAGAGTCTCTGTTCCTCCAGTAGGAGTCCTTACAACTTTACTTTGTGTAACTGTTACGCCTCCTGCTGGAAGTAAGCCGTTATTAGCATTGTAAGCCTTTTCGAGATCTTTTGGCGTAAAGGTCAGCCTTGTATCGTTAGGTCCAGCTTCCTTAGTGAATGTCTTATCACCGATTGTCAAGGTCACTGTTGCTCCCGGTGTCACATCTGTAACTGTAATACTACGGTTCGGCAGACCTCCTTGTAGCTTCACTTGATTATCTGCGATTTGTGGTAGGTTTGGTCTAACTTTGATGGTTACAGGAACTATTGCAGTTGTATTGTCTTTAGTTTGTGCTCCTTTTGGTAAAGTAACATTGACATTATGGGTATAGATACCTGGATTAGCAACACTTGGAGTTGTTTCCCAAGAGTAAGTGGTTGTAGTAGCTGGCTCTGGACCACTAGGCATCGGTACTGAAGCAGAGTCTTTTATTGCATTGCCTGGGTTATCAATAATACCCTCCAAAGAATCTGTTTTCCCGACTGTTGTCTCATAAACTTTCTTAGCTACCGGATCAACTACCGTGTACTCAAAGCTTGCATCACTTGTAAGGGCTGGGTCGTTAGCTGATGCAGCTCCGAAGCGACCATTCGGATAAACCGCTTTAATTGTATAAGTCGTCTTGTGGCTTCTAGGTTGGTACCAATTTGGATTTTCCTTGGTTGTATACCACACATCACCAAAAGATGGTCTTTCATTTTTAGTAATATCAGTTGTTAGCTCAGAACCTTCATTATTTAGTCGATACTTATAGGACCACTTAGTCCCCGAAGGAAGGTCATTACTGTTAGTATACACAAAAGTATCCCTACCATAGTTGTTAGCCCAGCCTCCATCGACTTTACTAAGGTTTGCTTCTTTCGTTCCTTTAAATGCAAAGAACTTACCAGTTACTCCATTTGCAGTCTTGGCCTCAACCTTTGGATAAACGGTATAGTTATAAGTAATATCTTTACTTACACCTTTCGAGTCGGTAACCGTCAAGGTTGCTGTTTTTTCACCTGGTGTAGATAAATCTGGAGCTCCGTTTTTCCAAACTACATTTGTATTTGCAGGCAAATCTGTACCATCAGCAGATTTGATAAAATTACGAGCTGTCAAGCTATTTGGATTTTCTCCTGCAACCGCGTAAAAACGATCTGTTTTTGTTTTATAATTTTGTTCTAGATTAGGAGTGATTGTCTTTGAAGTTCCATCTTTAAATGTAATAGTCACATCACCATTTGGTTGAACCTCATAAGTACGAATGCGAGATGTACCAGACGGATTCGATGTCTCTACTTCCGCTTTAATTCTCCCTTTCTCAGTAGGAGTCAAATTTGACTTATCACGAACGGGAATAGCAGGTGGTGTTGTCAATTTAATCTTGTCTGCCAAACGTCCTTGTTGAATACCAAATTTCGCTTCAGCTAGGTTGGTATCACTTTCATTACCACTTGGATCTACTGCCTTAATTTGTCGCGTCCATTTATTATTTGAATCATATGTTAAGTCATCTTTAACTTTACCTATCGTTACCCTTGTTGTTTGATCTTGATTTACAATACTTTCAATCTTAGGTACAGTACCACTTCCATACGTATTGTTAGTGTCATTAAAGAAATTCGTTAACTCATTAGCCCCTTGGTTGAAGGTCACTTTTTGCAATTTCCCACTATTATCAGTGGCGCTAAATTCAACCTTGATGTTATCACCTGCGTAGAACAAGTAGTAACCCTTACCATCTTTCTCAGGCTCTTTACCATCGATTGTGACTTTGTATCTTACATGTGGTTTTTCAGTTTCCTTGCTGATTTCAACACGTCTTTCATCCGATGTCAACGTTTCCTTTTGACCTGTTACTGGATTATCAAATGCCTTACTTTGTTTAACTGTTACATTTCCTGTTGGAAGTAAACCGTTACTGTCTGCTAGTTCATTTGCAGAAAACGTCACTCTTCCAGTTTGATCTGCTGTTTTAGCTGGAAGTTGTTTACCACCGATTGTCAAAGTAACTGTAGCGCCTGGTAAAGCGTCTGTTACAGTAATATCACGGCTTGGAAGTCCGCCTGTATTGGATAGTTGAGTTGAAATTTGTGGTGGATTTGGTCTAACTTTGATAGTTACAGGAACGTTTGTACTATTTCTGTCTTTATTCGTTGAACCTTGTGGTAAAGTAACTGTGACTTCTTTCTTATAGATCCCTGGAGTGCTTACTGTACTAGCATTTGGTGCCGAATCTCTCCAGCTGTAATCGGTTCTAGTTGCCACAGCCGGACCATTAGGTATTGCAACTCTATCATCAGAGTTCTTAATCGCCTTATCCGGGTTAGCAATGATATCATTTAGTGGTGCTGTATTACCAACTGTGGTAACATACTCTTGCTTGGCTACTGGATCAACTACTGTATAATTAAAGGTCACTGTACTTGTGAGAGCAGGATTTGAAGTTGTTACATCACCAAGTCGCCCTTTTGGATAAGTTGCTATTGCTTTATAGGTCGTGCTGTGGGTTGTAGCTGAATCTGCAGTTGTATGCCACACGCTACTAAAGGCTGGAGAGCCATCTTGTTTACGTACAGGTGTTGAGCGATTATCATTCAGTTGATACTCATAAGCAAATGTAGTCCCTGAAGGAAGAGGATTCGGCGACACTTTAGCATCATTATTTATATAGAAGCTTGAATATCCACCGATATTATTAGCATAGCTACCACCAACAGTTACATCCGTTTTCGGTACTGCTTTAAAGGCATAGAACTTACCCGTAACTCCATTGTTAGTTTTGGTCTCAATCTTTTGATAAACTGTGTACTTATATGTTAGATCTGTAGTAGTTTTATCTGGGTGAGTTACCGTTAAGGTTGCAGAGCGAGGAGTGTTGCTAACTTCCATTGTAGGAGCTTGACCTTGTTTCCATGCAAATGTTGTCCCACTAGGGAAGTCAGATGCTCCGCCAACTGGACGCACAAGACTTCTTGGATTTATATTAGATAAAGGCTCGTCGCTAACTGCATAAAAGTGCTCAGTTGTTTTCTCTACACCATACTTAACATTGTTTGTGACTGTATCCGTGGTTTTATCACGATAAGTAATGGTAACATCTCCATTATTAGCTACACTGATTGATCCTTCTTCAGATCCTTTTTTGTAATCTGTACTTGAAAGAACGCTTGCATTGGCTGCTTTAAAGTTAGCCAATACTTGATCTTTTTCCGCCTGACTCAGATTTGTCGTATTATTAACTGCGACAGTCGCACCGCTTATAGGCGATTGACGCTCATTAAATCCGTGAATACGAACAGTCATAGTAGTCATTGTTTTTTGTCCGGCAGTATCATCAGCACCATACTCAATGTTATAGTCCCCTGGAGTCATTGGTTTCCAGCCATTGTTCCGACCAATCGTACCATAAATCTCAGTTGTCCACTGCTTATGTTCATAAACATAGGCTGTATTGAGTCCTGTTTTAGGATCTCGTTTAAGAGTCGCAAAGTTGATTTGTCCAGGGAAATTTTTACCTTGTAAACCTGTAATGATAGGATTATCTTTTCCCGTATAAAATAGTCTCAAAGCCTTATCATCTCTAAATACCATATTGATATTCACAGAATCATCATTGAAAACTTCAAGTAATTTTGGCAATTCAACTGTAGGGGGATTATCTGTTGCGCGTCCCTGATTTCTCACAGCATTGTTTTGACTTCCTGCTCTACCTGTATGGACATAAGAGGTCATCAAATTCGTGTAATTACCAGAAACATTCGTACTTGTAAATGGTTGACTACTTGTAGCAACTCGGGCATCTAATCTGGCATTGCTTGATTTTTCATTTACAGTGGCATGAACTTCAATCGTTGCCTCTAAATTTCTATTTAAATCATGACGTTTGCTAAACACGTACTCATTGCCAGAACCACCACGCTTCTCCATCGGTTGACCATTAAAAGTAACACGGGTAATGGTCGTATTTGGATCCACATTGGCAAGTAAACCAGCATAATTCAGGGCATTATCTGAGTGCATATTGATACGCCAAATTACTTCATGAGTATTCTTATTGTACTGACCTGATTCAAGCGAAGCCGATGTTCTATTGCTAGCAAACGTGTTCGTGATTAACGAAGTAGGCAAAGCTCTAGGATGTACCCCACTGCCCATACCTTGACCATTTCGTGCATCACGCGCACCTGAATTGACTCTCAACACAGCATTAGCAATTGAGTTACGAGCAGAGATCGCTAGTTTTACAGTTTCGGTCAAATCTGCCTTAGGATTAGCAAGAGCTGTCTCGATAGCAGTCACCGCAGCATTCACTTTCGCTATAGCTGCATCACTATTAGGTAAACCGACCGCTTTTGCTAGGTACTCACCCATTTCAGCTGAAAGTTTGGTTAACTTCTTACGATTTTCATCCTGTTGTTTAGCTGAAACTTCCGATGTTGCTATGGCACCAGCAGTCACTCCTGCCAAACTACTTATTTCTGCATTCGTGTCAACCAAACCTTTTTCCAATTTAGCTGATTCCAATACAGGAGCACCTAGCTTAGAGGCAGATAACTCTTCTTTAGCCAACTGACTTTCTTTTGACACAGACTCTGCTTTTCCAGAAGTCTCAGAAGCAGTAGTAGAAAGTGCACTATTACCTGACGCCACCATCGACTGACTAGAGCTTACAGAAGTACTTGCTGAAACGCTAGCTGAAGTTGATGCGCTTTCTGAGGCACTTGTTGACATACTAGCAGAAGAACTAACGCTAGCTGATAGACTAGTGGATACTGATTCTGAAGTAGATACACTCTCGCTTACTGAATGAGACAGACTTGCCGAATTCTCCGCATCCACTTTTGCAGTTGTACCAAGAACAACTGTATCATGCGTTGCTAGAGCATCTGAACTATCTAACGTTTTTTCAAGGGCTACCGCTTCGTTTGCAAAAACTTTTGTCTGAGTAGCAACAGCCCCACCTAATACGGCACCTGTTGCTGCAATACCTCTTATAATATCAAGACCTGTAATCGTTTGATTAGTTTGGTTTTCTACTACTTCGGTCATAACCTGAGTAGTATCTACGCCACCACGCAAAACCTTGAATAAGCCAAAAAGAGAGGTTGAGGCTCTCAACCAATGCTTACCGGATTTAACGAGTTTATATCGAGTCACACGATCAGTTTCGCGATATTGACCCTTTTGACGTCTGAAAAACATTTATTTTTTTCCTCCAAAAAAAGTGCTATAGTAGTTAGTTTAATGCAGTCGTTTTCTATTGTAACACAAATCCTTATATTAAGTCAACTTATTTTTTAGTGTTTTTGCTAAAAAAAAAAAAGCATTTTCTTCCTTGTTTTGTATAGATTCCCCATTGATAAACAAAGTTAATATACTAGACAACTGATTCCCTCATTGACTGGGCTATAAAAAAGAGAAATCCATTATTTTTGTCGACGAATACGTCATACTTATCCAAAATTAAAAAGAGCATCATTTTCCTTTGAATAGACATATATATTATATATTATCCAAGGAACTTTTCGCTGTTTTCATTAGAATTAAAAGATAGTAAATTTCAAAGTATAAAGTATATAGTTTAACTACGATATTTCTTGAGCAAGCTGGCAAGCAAAAAGGTTGCACTTTAATAATGCAAATAGCTCGACCTACTAACTCTTATAAAAAAATCCCACAATGGCATAAGGAAAAAGCCCATGAATATAGCATTCCTGGACTTCTCTTATTAGAATATTTAGATCAACCAACATAAAGATCGATTGCTAGATTACGACACTAAGTTTTACAAATCAATTTCATTTACAAAACGTAGTTAGTAAGGCAGTTAGCTAGTTCGCTTCCTTACCATTACGACGGAAAAGTCCACGAATCTATACCATTCGTGGGCTTTGCCTAGTGAAGCGTTTAGGTAGACCGCCATTGCGGTTACCTATTATTAGATTACAACACTGAGTTTTATAAATCGATTTCATTTGCCAAACGTAGTTAGCAAAGCAGTTAGCTAGACTGCTCACTACCAGTTACGACGTAAAGTTTTACGAATCGATATTATTCGTAAAACTTTACTAGTGGAGCGCCTAGCTAAGTTCCATAGAAACTTGGCGTTAGTTACTTAGATTGTTATACAATCAAGTAACTTTGGCGATCTACATCTTCTCTTCCAACTCTACATCTGGATACTTATCCGCAAACCAGCGTAGGGCAAAGTCATTTTCAAAGAGGAAGACTGGTTGGTCAAAACGGTCTTTGGCCAAGATATTTCGGCTTGACGACATCCGTTCATCCAAGTCCTCTGGCTTAATCCAGCGAACGGTCTTTTTACCCATTGGGCTCATGACTACTTCCGCATTGTACTCGCCTTCCATACGGTGCTTAAAGACTTCAAACTGGAGTTGACCAACAGCTCCCAGCATGTACTCGCCTGTTTGGTAATTCTTATAAAGCTGAATAGCACCTTCTTGTACCAGTTGCTCAATCCCCTTGTGGAAAGATTTTTGCTTCATGACATTCTTAGCAGAAACTTTCATGAAAATTTCAGGAGTAAAGGTTGGCAGTGGTTCAAATTCAAACTTGTTTTTGCCAACAGTCAATGTATCCCCAACCTGATAAGTACCTGTATCATAAACCCCGATGATATCACCTGCCACGGCATTGGTTACATTCTCACGACTTTCCGCCATAAACTGGGTAACATTAGACAATTTAGCCCCCTTACCAGTACGAGGTAGGTTGACACTCATACCACGCTCAAATTCACCCGATACGATACGGACAAAGGCGATACGGTCACGGTGACGAGGGTCCATGTTGGCTTGAATCTTAAAGACAAATCCTGAGAAATCCTTGTCATAAGGATCCACAATTTCGCCGTCTGTTTTCTTGTGTCCATGTGGTTCTGGAGCAAACTTGAGGAAGGTTTCAAGGAAGGTCTGCACACCAAAGTTTGTGAGGGCCGAACCAAAGAAGACTGGTGTCAATTCTCCAGCCAGAATAGCTTCCTCTGAAAACTCATTTCCAGCTTCATTTAATAGTTCAATATCATCCTTGACTTGTTCGTAGAAAGGATTGCTACCAAAAAGCTTGTCCCCATCTTCTAGACTAGCAAAACGCTCATCCCCTTTATAGAGCTCCAAACGTTGGTTATAGAGGTCATACAAGCCTTCAAAGGCTTTCCCCATCCCGATAGGCCAGTTCATTGGGTAGCTAGCAATGCCCAAGACTTCTTCTAATTCTTGTAAGAGGTCTAGTGGCTCACGACCGTCACGGTCCAGCTTGTTCATAAAGGTAAAGACAGGAATGCCACGGTGTTTGACAACCTCAAACAATTTCTTGGTTTGAGCCTCGATACCCTTAGCAGAGTCCACCACCATGACGGCAGCATCCACCGCCATCAAGGTACGATAGGTATCTTCTGAGAAATCCTCGTGCCCTGGGGTGTCTAGGATATTCACGCGCTTACCATCGTAGTCAAACTGCATAACAGATGAAGTAACCGAAATCCCACGTTGCTTCTCGATATCCATCCAGTCAGACTTGGCAAAAGTTCCTGTTTTCTTTCCTTTTACCGTACCAGCCTCACGAATCTCTCCCCCAAAGTAGAGCAACTGCTCAGTGATGGTTGTTTTCCCCGCGTCCGGGTGGGAGATGATGGCAAAGGTACGACGTTTCTTAATTTCTTCTTGAATATTCATAAGTTCTCTTTCTTTGATTCTCTATTCTTTTTCTTGTTTCAATAGTTCAGAATGATTTTTACATTGGATTGTACCATTCCTTTCAACATTCCATTATATCGGATTTTAGCATTTTTTTCAATTTCTATTTTATATCAGACACTGCTAAAGCATAATAATTCCACTTGCAATTTTTAAAATAAATGTTACAATGAATATAGAAAAAGGTGTTGCGTCAACAACACCCCACAGAGCCGTTTAAGACGGTGGCTGTAGTTACATAACTAAAAAATAGCTCGTTAACTCGCCAAAGTTAGGACGGCTATTTTTTTGTCTCTTTTACCAATTCAAGGATGAACTTTAGGAGCGTGATAACAAAGTTACCAGCTACAAACATGAGTGTCAAAGCCTCAAAAGGGGACAAATCTGGTTACTCCTTTCTACTAAGATTTTACAGGTTCTGCACATAAGCATCACCATCCTTTCGATTTCGTAACCACCGTCTTCACTTCTCTGTTAAACTATTGTACCATATATTTTCCCCTTTGAAATCCGCTTTTCAAATAAATCATCATCAAAATCCGTTCTCCATCCTATACCCGTCTTTTTTCACCTTTCCCTCCCTTATTTATAGGAAAATATGGTAAAATAGAACAGACTAAAAATCATCATTTCACGAAAGGATGCAAGATGAAAATTACGCAAGAAGAGGTAACACACGTTGCCAATCTTTCAAAATTAAGATTCTCTGAAGAAGAAACTGCTGCCTTTGCGACTACCTTGTCTAAGATTGTTGACATGGTTGAATTGCTGGGCGAAGTTGACACAACTGGTGTCGCACCTACTACGACCATGGCTGACCGTAAGACCGTACTCCGCCCTGATGTGGCCGAAGAAGGAACAGACCGTGATCGCTTGTTTAAAAACGTACCTAAAAAAGACAACTACTATATCAAGGTACCAGCTATCCTAGATGATGGAGGAGATGCCTAATGACTTTTAATAACAAAACGATTGAAGACTTGCACAACCTCCTTGTCTCTAAGGAAATTTCTGCAACTGAATTGACCCAAGCAACGCTTGAAGATATCAAGTCTCGCGAGACAGCTATCAACGCATTTGTCACTATCGCTGAAGAGCAAGCTATTGCGCAAGCTAAGGCTATTGATGAAGCTGGAATTGACGCAGATAATGTCCTCTCAGGAATTCCACTTGCTGTTAAGGATAATATCTCTACAGACGGTATTCTCACAACTGCTGCCTCAAAAATGCTCTACAACTATGAGCCAATCTTTGATGCGACTGCTGTTACCAATGCAAAAGCCAAGGGCATGATTGTAGTAGGGAAAACCAACATGGACGAATTTGCCATGGGTGGTTCAGGTGAGACTTCTCACTACGGTGCAACTAAAAACGCTTGGGATCAAACCAAGGTTCCTGGTGGTTCATCAAGTGGTTCTGCCGCAGCCGTAGCCTCAGGACAAGTCCGCTTGTCACTTGGTTCTGATACCGGTGGTTCTATCCGCCAACCTGCTGCCTTCAACGGAATCGTTGGTCTCAAACCAACCTACGGAACGGTTTCTCGTTTCGGTCTCATTGCCTTTGGTAGCTCATTAGACCAGATTGGACCTTTTGCTCCTACTGTTAAGGAAAATGCTCTCTTGCTCA
The DNA here is from genome assembly GCF_019448275.1 of Streptococcus humanilactis. Lineage (GTDB taxonomy): Bacteria > Bacillota > Bacilli > Lactobacillales > Streptococcaceae > Streptococcus > Streptococcus humanilactis. The sequence continues at coordinate 11,087 of NZ_JAHXBZ010000006.1, forward strand.
ATGCTATTGCCAGCGAAGACGCTAAAGACTCTACTTCTGCTCCTGTCCGCATTGCCGACTTTACTTCAAAAATCGGTCAAGACATCAAGGGCATGAAAATTGCTTTACCTAAAGAATATCTTGGCGAAGGGATTGACCCAGAGGTTAAGGAAACCATTCTTAATGCTGCTAAGCACTTTGAAAAACTTGGTGCTATCGTTGAAGAAGTCAGCCTGCCTCACTCTAAATACGGGGTTGCCGTCTACTACATCATCGCTTCATCTGAAGCTTCATCAAACTTGCAACGTTTTGATGGTATCCGTTACGGCTATCGTGCAGAGGATGCGACCAACCTTGATGAAATCTATGTAAACAGCCGAAGCCAAGGTTTCGGTGAAGAAGTGAAACGTCGTATCATGCTAGGTACTTTCAGCCTTTCATCAGGTTACTACGATGCCTACTATAAAAAGGCTGGTCAGGTTCGTACCCTTATCATTCAAGATTTCGAAAAAGTCTTTGCGGATTATGACTTGATTTTGGGCCCAACTGCTCCAAGCGTTGCCTATGACTTGGATTCTCTCAACCATGATCCAGTTGCTATGTACTTGGCTGACCTTTTGACCATCCCAGTCAACTTAGCTGGTCTACCAGGAATTTCGATTCCTGCTGGCTTCTCTCAAGGACTACCTGTCGGTCTGCAATTGATTGGTCCTAAGTATTCTGAGGAAACCATTTACCAAGCTGCTGCTGCCTTTGAAGCAACAACAGACTACCACAAACAACAACCCGTGATTTTTGGAGGTGACAACTAATGAACTTTGAAACAGTCATCGGACTTGAAGTCCACGTAGAGCTCAACACCAATTCAAAAATCTTCTCACCTACTTCTGCCCACTTCGGAAATGACCAAAATGCCAACACTAACGTGATTGACTGGTCTTTCCCAGGAGTTCTGCCAGTTCTCAATAAAGGTGTTGTCGATGCCGGTATCAAGGCTGCTCTTGCTCTCAACATGGACATCCATAAAAAGATGCACTTTGACCGCAAGAACTACTTCTATCCTGATAATCCCAAAGCCTACCAAATTTCTCAGTTTGATGAGCCAATCGGTTATAACGGTTGGATTGAAGTCGAGCTAGAAGACGGTACAACTAAAAAAATCGGTATCGAACGTGCCCACCTAGAGGAAGACGCTGGTAAAAACACCCACGGTACAGATGGCTACTCTTATGTTGACCTCAACCGCCAAGGGGTGCCATTGATTGAGATTGTATCTGAAGCTGACATGCGTTCGCCAGAAGAAGCCTACGCTTACCTAACTGCCCTCAAGGAGGTCATCCAGTACGCTGGCATTTCTGACGTTAAGATGGAAGAAGGTTCTATGCGTGTGGATGCCAACATCTCCCTTCGTCCGTATGGTCAAGAAAAATTCGGTACCAAGACTGAGTTGAAGAACCTCAACTCCTTCTCAAACGTTCGCAAGGGTCTTGAATACGAAGTCCAACGTCAAACCGAAATCCTTCGCTCAGGTGGTCAAATCCGCCAAGAAACACGCCGTTACGATGAAGCTAACAAGGCAACCATACTCATGCGTGTTAAGGAAGGAGCTGCAGACTACCGCTACTTCCCAGAACCAGACCTACCTCTCTTTGAAATTTCAGATGAGTGGATTGAGGAAATGCGGACAGAGTTGCCAGAATTTCCAAAAGAACGCCGTGCTCGCTACGTGGCTGACCTTGGTTTGTCAGACTACGATGCTAGCCAGTTGACTGCAAACAAAGTCACTTCTGACTTCTTTGAGAAAGCTGTGGCTCTCGGAGGAGATGCCAAACAAGTCTCTAACTGGCTCCAAGGAGAAGTTGCTCAATTCTTGAACGCCGAAGGTAAAACACTCGAACAAATCGAATTGACACCAGAAAACTTGGTAGAAATGATTGCCATCATCGAAGACGGCACGATTTCTTCTAAGATTGCCAAGAAAGTCTTTGTCCACCTGGCTAAAAATGGCGGTGGCGCGCGTGAATACGTGGAAAAAGCAGGTATGGTTCAAATCTCAGATCCAGCTGTCTTGATTCCAATTATCCACCAAGTCTTTGCCGATAACGAAGCCGCAGTTGCCGACTTCAAGTCAGGCAAACGCAACGCAGATAAGGCCTTTACAGGCTTCCTTATGAAAGCAACCAAAGGCCAAGCCAACCCACAAGTTGCCCTTAAACTCCTTGCCCAAGAATTGGCGAAGTTGAAAGAAGATTAATATGTAAAAGAAACCAGCCCTGAGGTTGGTTTTTTTCTCCCCTACCATCTCCCAATAACTATTTTGGCTTTATTTCCAGAAGATTTTATGGTAAAATGAAGAGTAATAATATTTATTAAAGAGGTAAAAACATGATTGAAGCAAGCAAATTGAAAGCTGGTATGACATTTGAAACTGCAGACGGAAAATTAATCCGCGTTTTGGAAGCTAGCCACCACAAACCAGGTAAAGGAAACACGATCATGCGTATGAAATTGCGTGATGTCCGTACTGGTTCTACATTTGATACAAGCTACCGTCCAGAAGAAAAATTCGAACAAGCTATTATCGAAACTGTTCCAGCTCAATACTTGTACAAAATGGATGAAACTGCCTACTTCATGAACACTGAAACTTATGACCAATACGAAATCCCAGTCGTAAACGTTGAAAATGAATTGCTTTACATCCTTGAAAACTCAGATGTAAAAATCCAATTCTACGGAACTGAAGTAATCGGTGTAACTGTACCAACTACTGTTGAATTGACAGTTGCTGAAACACAACCATCTATCAAAGGTGCTACTGTTACAGGTTCTGGTAAACCAGCGACTATGGAAACTGGACTTGTTGTCAACGTTCCTGACTTCATCGAAGCTGGACAAAAATTGATCATCAACACTGCAGAAGGAACTTACGTTTCTCGTGCCTAATCTCTAGAAAGAGGTCATTCTATGGGAATTGAAGAACAATTTGGCGAAATCGTTATCGCTCCACGTGTACTTGAAAAAATCATTGCCATCGCAACTGCTAAAGTTGATGGTGTCCACTCATTTTCAAATAAATCCGTATCTGATACCCTATCAAAACTCTCTCTTGGTCGCGGCGTCTACTTAAAAGAAAGTAACGAAGAACTAACTGCTGACATCTATCTCTACCTTGAGTACGGTGTGAAAGTACCAAAAGTTGCTCTTGCTATTCAAAAAGCAGTCAAAGATGCTGTCCGAGATATGGCTGATGTGGAACTTTCTGCTGTCAACATCCATGTTGCAGGAATCGTTCCAGATAAAACACCAAAACCTGAGTTGAAAGATCTATTTAACGAGGACTTCCTCAATGACTAGTCCATTATTAGAATCTAGACGCGAACTTCGTAAATGCGCTTTTCAAGCTCTCGTGAGCCTTGAATTCGACACAGATATGGAAACGGCTTGTCACTTTGCCTACACACATGACCGTGAAGATGCAGATGTGCAAATCCCTGCCTTTCTTCTAAACTTGGTTTCTGGTGTTCAAGCTCAAAAAGACGAGTTGGATAAACAAATCAACCAGCACCTCAAGTCAGGCTGGACAGTTGAACGATTGACCTTGGTCGAAAAAAACTTACTACGCTTGGGTATCTTTGAAATTATATCATTTGATACACCTCAGCTGGTAGCAGTCAATGAAGCCATTGAACTTGCTAAGAATTTTTCAGATCAAAAATCAGCCCGCTTTATCAACGGACTGCTTAGTCAATTTGTAACTGAAGAAAATGAATAATCGAAAAGGTGTTTGGTCTTCCAAGCACCTTTTGACTTTCCCCTCTGCACAGAGTAAGAACCACACAAAAACTAGAACTGACTGCCAGTTCTAGTTTTTGTATTAGTATTTTCTAAACCGTTGATAGCGCTCTTCCAACAACTCTGATAGCGATTTTTGTGAAAGTCTAGCTAGCTCAGCTTGAAGTTCTTTTTTGACATTCTTAATCAGTTCTTTACTAGAAAGTCCTGCTTCAGAAATCACCTTATCCACCACGTCCATTTCTAGCAGTTCATGTGATGTGATTTTCATCAACTCTGCTGCTTCCATGGCACGAGTTCCGTCCTTCCATAGAATGGAAGCAAAGCCTTCTGGGCTGAGAATGGCATAGATAGAATTTTCCAGCATCCAAACACGGTCTGCGACTGCCAGAGCCAGAGCTCCACCTGAACCACCTTCACCGATAATGATGGCGATAATCGGAACTTTCAGGTCACTCATTTCCATGAGATTGCGAGCAATAGCTTCTCCCTGTCCACGTTCTTCCGCTCCGACACCAGGATAGGCACCTGCTGTATTGATAAAGGTCACAACTGGACGACCAAACTTTTCAGCCTGTTTCATCAACCGTAGGGCCTTGCGGTAGCCTTCTGGATGTGGTTGACCAAAATTTCGCTTGAGGTTATCTTGTAAACTCTTGCCTTTTTGGATACCAACAACTGTTACAGCTTGGTCCCCAAGCCAGCCAATACCACCAACAACTGCACCATCGTCACGAAAAGAACGGTCACCGTGTAATTGGATAAATTCATCAAAAATGCCTGTCGCAAAGTCCAAGGTTGTCAAGCGACTCTGCTCACGCGCTTCTCTGACTATTTTTGCAATATTCATCTAGGACCCCCTCCGTGCAATCTGACTAGACTAGCAATCGTATCTGGTAAGTCTCTTCTTTTGACAATAGCATCCACAAAGCCATGTTCCAATAGGAATTCTGCCTTTTGGAAATCCTCAGGCAAGCTTTCACGAACCGTATTTTCAATGACACGACGCCCAGCAAAACCAACCAAGCTCTGTGGTTCAGCCAGAATGATATCTCCTTCCATAGCGAAAGAAGCTGTTACACCACCTGTCGTTGGATCTGTCAAAATGGTCAGGTAAAAGAGACCAGCATTTGAATGGCGTTTAACTGCTGCAGAAATCTTAGCCATTTGCATGAGACTCATGATTCCTTCCTGCATACGGGCTCCACCAGAAGCTGTGAAGAGAACAACTGGCAACTGTTCAACAGTCGCATACTCAAACAAGCGAGTAATTTTTTCCCCTACAGCCGTACCCATAGATGCCATGATAAAGTTGGAATCCATAATCCCAAGAGCCACAGTCTGACCTTTTATAAGAGCTGTTCCTGTCACAACGGCTTCATCCAGACCTGTTTTTTCACGCATAGTTGCTAGTTTCTTTTGATAACCAGGGAAATGCAAGGGATCCTTGCTTTCAATCCCTGTAAACAATTCCTTGAAGGTTCCCATATCAATCGTCAAAGCCAAGCGTTCTTGGGCAGAAATACGAAAGGTGTAGCTACAATGTGGACAGATACGCTCACTTCCCAGATCCTTCTGATAGATGGTATGCTTACAACCCGGACACTGGGAGAATAATTCATCTGGAACCTCTGGCTTAGCTTGAGGTTTTTCCCTAACCGAACGATTGGGATTAATTCGAATATACTTATCTTTTTTACTAAATAGAGCCATTGATTCCCCTTTTCGGTTTAAACTCTTGAAGTCATTTTATTCTTTTTCTTGATATTTAGGTAAGAAGGTTTCCATCAAGAAGGAAGTATCATAATCTCCAGCAATGACATTACGATCTGAAATGAGGTCAAGCTGGAAATCTGCATTGGTCTGCACTCCTTCAATCTCTAATTCATAGAGGGCACGTTGCATTTTCATCAAGGCATCAAAACGATTTTCGCCGTGTACTATGATTTTGGCAATCATACTATCATAATAGGGCGGAATGGTATAGCCTGGATAAACTGCTGAATCCACACGCAAGCCAACTCCACCACTTGGCAGATGGAGATTAGTAATCTTACCTGGACTTGGAGCAAAGTTAAAGGCTGGATTTTCTGCATTGATCCGACACTCGATGGCATGACCGCGTAGGACAATATCTTCTTGCTTAACAGACAGGGGCTGACCTGCCGCAATGCGAATCTGTTCCTTAACGATATCCACACCTGAAACAAACTCTGTTACTGGATGTTCTACTTGTACACGAGTATTCATTTCCATGAAGTAGAAATTGCCACTGGCTTCATCAAGAAGAAACTCAATAGTCCCTGCATTCTCATAGCCAACAGACTCTGCCGCTCGAACAGCAGCAGCACCAATTTCATTGCGTAGCGTTTTGCCAATTGCAATCGAAGGACTTTCTTCTAAAACCTTTTGGTTATTCCGTTGAAGAGAACAATCCCGTTCACCCAAGTGAATCACATTTCCGTGTTCATCACCTAGGATTTGAACCTCAATGTGACGAGCTGGATAGATAACCCGTTCAATGTACATGGCACCATTGCCATAATTGGCCTTGGCTTCGCTAGAGGCAGTTTCAAAGGCGGAAACGAGATCTTCTGGTTTTTCAACCTTACGAATCCCTTTACCACCTCCACCTGCTGAAGCCTTGAGCATAACAGGGTAGCCAATTTTTTCAGCAACAATCAAAGCTTCCTCAGAGTTATGCACTTCTCCATCCGAACCTGGAATGACTGGCACGCCTGCTTTTATCATCTGAGCACGCGCATTGATTTTGTCTCCCATCATATCCATGACATGACCAGATGGGCCGATAAACTTGATTCCCACCTCTTCACACATGGTTGCAAATTTGGAATTTTCACTGAGAAAGCCAAAACCGGGGTGAATGGCTTCTGCTTCTGTCAAGACTGCGGCTGATAGAACCGCATTGATATTGAGATAAGACTCTGTTGCCTTACCAGGGCCGATACAAACCGCTTCATCTGCCAAAAGCGTATGAAGGGCTTCCTTATCAGCAGTTGAATAAACCGCCACCGTTGCAATCCCCAATTCACGCGCCGCACGGATAATCCGAACCGCAATTTCACCACGATTGGCAATTAAAATTTTTCGAAACATGGAGAACCTCCTTAGTTCCCTATTGCAAAGGTAAGAGTACCACTAGCTGCAAGCTTGCCATCCACTTCAGCCTTTGCTTCAACCACAGCGATTGTGCCACGACGTTTTACAAACGTTGCCGTCATAAGCAATTGGTCACCTGGTACAACTTGCTTCTTGAATTTGACCTTATCCATACCAGCGTAAAAGACCAGTTTCCCCTTATTTTCAGGTTTTGACAACTCCAAGACACCAGCTGTTTGCGCCAAGGCTTCCATAATCAGAACACCTGGCATAACAGGGTATTGAGGGAAATGACCATTAAAGAAGGGCTCGTTGATGGTCACATTTTTGATGGCAACAATAGTGTCCTCGCTCACTTCCAAGACACGGTCTACTAGGAGCATAGGATAACGGTGGGGAAGGGCTTCTTTGATTCCTTGAATATCGATCATTTGATACGTACCAATCCTTTACCAAACTCAACCATTTCTTCGTTAGAAACGAGAATTTCCGTTACCACACCATCCTTAGGTGCTGGAATTTCATTCATGACTTTCATGGCTTCGATGATGACCAATGTTTGACCTTTTTTAACACTATCACCAACTGTTACAAAGGCAGGTTTATCTGGGCCAGCAGCCAAGTAAGCCACCCCAACAAGTGGGCTCTCTACAAGATCTCCCTCAGCAACTACACTTGTTTCTGCTGAAGCTGGAACTTCTTCCACTACAGTTTCTGCTGAAGCAGATGTAGGAGCCACTGGACTCGGTGCTGCTAGAATGGGGGCTGGAGCGACTTGAGGTGCAGCTTCAGACACCAGTCTCGCTTCATTCTTACTAAACTGCAACTCATCCGTCCCATTTTTATAAGAAAATTCTCTCAAACTTGACTGGTCAAATTGGGCCATCAAGTCTTTAATATCGTTTAAATTCATACTTATTTATTCTCCCAACGTTTGAAAGCAAGAACTGCATTGTGGCCACCAAAACCAAAAGTATTTGAAATAGCGTATGGAATTTCTTGCTCCAAGCCTTGTCCATAAACGACATTGGCTTCGATATAATCTGATACTTCACTTGTTCCAGCTGTCATTGGTACAAAGTTATGACGCATAGCCTCGATGGTGACAATAGCTTCTACTGCACCTGCAGCACCCAGCAAATGTCCTGTGAAAGACTTGGTTGATGATACAGGCACTTCCTTACCAAGAACAGCTACGATCGCACCACTTTCTCCTTTTTCATTAGCAGGAGTTGACGTTCCGTGAGCATTGACATAGGCTACTTGCTCTGGAGAAATCTCAGCTTCTTCCAAGGCTAGTTTGATGGCCTTGATAGCTCCCTGACCTTCTGGATGTGGAGAAGTCATGTGGTAGGCATCACAGGTATTTCCGTAACCAACCACTTCAGCAAGGATAGTAGCCCCACGTTTTTCAGCGTGTTCAAGGCTTTCAAGAACCAACATCCCAGAACCTTCACCCATGACAAAACCATTACGGTCCTTATCAAATGGAATGGAAGCACGAGTTGGGTCCTCTGTAGTTGAGAGAGCAGTTAGGGCTTGGAAACCAGCAATAGCAAAAGGTGTGATAGAGGCTTCTGAACCACCTACCAACATAACATCTTGGAAACCAAACTTAATCGAGCGGAAGGCATCCCCAATCGCGTCATTTGATGAAGCGCAGGCGGTATTGATGGATTTACAAACACCGTTTGCTCCAAAACGCATAGCAACATTTCCTGAAGCCATATTTGGCAAGGCTTTTGGAAGGGTCAATGGTTTCACACGTTTTGGCCCTTTTTCGTTGAGACGAAGCACTTGATCTTCAATTTCCTTGATTCCACCAATACCTGAGGCAACAATAACACCAAAACGATCTTTATCAAGGGCCTCTACATCAAGACCTGCATGATTAACAGCTTCTTGAGCCGCATACAAGGCATATAAAGAATAGTTATCAAAACGATTGGTATCTTTCTTAACAAAGTATTTATCAAAAGGAAAATCTTGGATTTCTGCTGCATTATGCACATCAAAGTCACTATGATCAAATTTTGTTATTTGACCAATTCCGATTTTTCCAGTTGTCAAACTATTCCAAAATTCTTCTGGTGTATTTCCAATTGGAGATGTCACTCCATAACCTGTTACTACTACACGATTTAGTTTCATCTTTTTTACCTCTAGCTTCTGCTACATACTGAGGCCGCCATCAATGGCAACCACTTGACCAGTTAGATAATCTTGGCCTGCTAAAAATACTGTCAAATCTGCAACCTGCTCTGCCTGCCCAAATTCTTTCATAGGAATTTGCGCCAGCATGGCATCTTTTACCTTGTCTGATAGGACAGCTGTCATATCGGACTCAATCATTCCAGGTGCGATAGCATTAACCCTGATATTGCGATTGGCCACTTCACGAGCCACAGACTTGGTAAAACCAATCAAGCCAGCCTTAGAAGCAGCATAGTTAGCTTGACCGATATTTCCCATCAAACCAACAACACTAGACATATTGATGATAGCACCTTCTCTGGCTTTCATCATCGGTTTCAAGACTGATTGTGTCATGTTAAAGGCACCAGTCAGATTCACTTTAAGCACTTTTTCAAAATCTGCTTCTGTCATCTTGAGCATCAGGGTATCTTGGGTAATCCCTGCATTGTTGACCAAAACATCTACTGAACCCAGCTCTGCAATAGCTTGCTCAACCATACGTTTAGCATCTGCAAAATCTGACACGTCTCCTGATATAGGAACTACCTTGACACCGTAGTCTTCAAATTCAGCGAGCAATTCTTCTGAGATAGACCCGCGACTGTTTAAGACGATGTTGGCTCCTGCCTGAGCAAACTTGTGGGCAATGGCAAGACCAATTCCACGACTCGAACCTGTAACAAAGATATTTTTATTTTTTAGTTGCATTCTTTTCTCCTGTTTCCTCTTATATTTGTGGGAGAAGGGATTACTTGTTTTCTAGCAAGGCTTCCAAACTAGCCTGATCTTCAACATTGGCTAGTTTAACCGTCTTATCAATTTTTTTGACAAAGCCTGACAAAACTTTCCCCGGTCCAATCTCGATAAAGTTGGTTACGCCTGCTTCTTGCATAACTGCAATACTCTCATAAAAACGAACTGGCTCCTTGACCTGACGCGTCAAAAGTTGAGCAATGTCTTCTTTTTTCATGACCGTAGCTTCTGTATTACCAACTAGGGGACAAGTAAAATCTGAAAAACTTACTTGAGCTAGAGTTTCAGCTAGTTTTTGGCTAGCAGACTCAAGGAGAGCGGTATGAAAAGGCCCTGAAACCTTGAGAGGAATCAAGCGTTTGGCACCTGCTTCCTGCAAGAGTTCAACAGCTCGATCAACTGCAGTCACTTCTCCACCAATCACGATTTGTGCAGGTGTATTATAGTTTGCTGGGGTAACCACTCCAAGTTCAGAAGCTTTTTGACAGGCTTCTTCAATGACCTCTACTGGCGTATTGAGAACAGCCACCATCTTGCCAAAACCAGCAGGGGCCGCTTCTTCCATATAGGCGCCACGCTTAGCGACCAAGGCTACCGCATCTTCAAAATCTAAGGTGCCACTGGCCACCAAGGCAGAATATTCTCCAAGAGACAAACCAGCAACCATATCCGGCTGATAGCCCTTTTCTTGCAATAAACGGTAGATAGCAACCGAAGTCGCTAGAATGGCAGGTTGCGTATAGCGAGTCTGATTGAGTTTTTCTTCTTCCGTATCAATGAGATGACGCAAATCATAACCGAGTACCTGACTCGCTTGATCAATCGTTTCTTGGACAATCGGATACTGATCATAGAGATCCCGTCCCATCCCTAGATACTGGGCACCTTGACCAGCAAATAAAAAGGCTGTTTTAGTCATTTCTTACAACTCCTGCCCAACGAGAGGCTTCTTCTTGAATTTTCTTAGCTGCTCCGTAATACAAATCTTTTAGGATTTCTTCAACGGTTTCTTCTTTGGAAACAAGCCCTGCGATCTGACCTGCCATGACAGAGCCACCATCCACATCTCCGTGTACAACCGCTTTGGCTAGGGCACCTGCTCCCATTTGTTCAAAGATTTCCAAATCAGGATTTTCCTGTTTAAAGGCATCTTTTTCAGCTTTTTCAAAATCACGAGTCAATTGGTTTTTAATAGCTCGAACAGCATGGCCAAAGTGTTGAGCTGAAATCGTAGTATCAATATCTCTAGCTTTTAAAATCTTGGCCTTATAATTTGGATGGGCATTAGACTCTTTGGCAACGACAAAACGAGTTCCAACCTGAACAGCCTCTGCACCTAGCATAAAGCCAGCCGCAGCACCTTCACCATCCGCAATCCCTCCTGCCGCAATAACAGGAATAGATACAGCTGCCACCACTTGACGCACCAAGGTCATGGTTGTTAATTTACCGATATGTCCCCCAGCTTCCATTCCTTCTGCGATAACAGCGTCCGCACCAATTTTTTCCATTCGTTTAGCTAGGGCAACGCTTGGTACAACTGGAATAACCGTGATCCCAGCTTCATGGAAGCGTTCCATGTATTTTCCAGGATTTCCTGCGCCTGTTGTCACTACCTTAACACCTTCCTCGATAACGAGGTCTACAATATCTTCCACAAAGGGAGACAAGAGCATGATGTTGACACCGAAGGGTTTATCAGTCAACGATTTGATCTTGTCAATATTTGCCTTGACAACTTCTTTAGGGGCATTCCCCCCACCGATAATCCCTAGTCCTCCAGCTTTGGAAACAGCCCCTGCCAAATCACCATCAGCGACCCAGGCCATTCCTCCTTGAAAAATAGGATAATCAATGTTCAATAATTCTGTAATACGTGTTTTCATAGTGCCTCCATCGTTTCTTGCTTACGTAATAGTTCGATACCATCATAATTTGACAATCAAACTATTGCCTAAACAAGAGGGAGCGGGTTCCCCTACTCCTTCTATCTTATATTCTGCTTATTTTGTTTGCTCTTCAACGTAGGCAACCAAGTCACCAACTGTTTTCAAGTCATCTTCTGCTTCGATTTGGATATCAAAAGCATCTTCGATTTCTGAGATTACTTGGAACAAGTCCAATGAATCTGCGTCCAAATCATCAAAAGTTGATTCAAGTGTTACTTCTGATGCGTCTTTTCCAAGTTCTTCAACGATAATTTCTTGTACTTTTTCAAATACTGCCATGATAGGACTCCTTTAAAATAAATAGTTTTTTATAACAATGTGTTCACCACATGATTACCTAAATTGTAAGAATGAGCGTGCCCCAGGTCAAGCCTCCACCGAAGCCTGATAGTAGAACAGTCTGGCTACCATCTAAAGGGATGAGACCTTGTTCCACACACTCTGAAAGTAAAATCGGGATACTTGCTGCACTGGTATTCCCATATTCCATCATATTAGCTGGAAGTTTGTCTCGGTCAACACCAATTTTTCTAGCCATCTTATCTAAAATACGGTCATTAGCCTGATGCAGTAGCAGATAATCCAAGTCTGTCGCCTCTATAGGAGATTCATCAATAGTCTGCTTGATAGACTTGGCTACATCTCGAATGGCAAAATCAAAGACTGCGCGTCCATCCATCTTCAAAAATGAATCTGCATTTTCTTGATCTGAAAATGGAGAATGTAACCCTGAATGTCCATAGGTCAGACACTCACTACGACTTCCATCGCTATTGAGACTCTCAGCCAAGAAATGCTCTTGCTCGCTAGCTTCTAACAAGACACCACCGGCACCATCTCCAAACAAAACAGCTGTTGATCGGTCCGACCAATCGACTGCTTTAGAGAGGGTTTCACTACCAATCACCAAGCCTTTTTTAAAGCGACCAGAAGCGATAAACTTTTCAGCAGTTGAAAGAGCAAATACAAATCCACTGCAAGCCGCGGTTAGGTCAAAAGCAAAAGCTTTTTTTGCACCAATATTAGCTTGAACACGAGTAGCTGTAGAGGGCATCATCGAATCTGGAGTAATGGTAGCTAGGATGATAAAATCCAGTTCCTCTCCTGTTATTCCAGCTTTTGCCATCAGTTTCTTAGCAACCTCTGTAGCCAAATCACTAGTAGATTCTGTTCTTGAGATATGCCTTTGTCGTATTCCCGTCCGACTTGAAATCCACTCATCATTGGTATCCATAATCTGAGCCAAGTCGTGATTTGTAACCACTTGCTCTGGCACATAATGAGCAACCTGGCTTATTTTTGCAAAAGCCATTATTTCAAATCCTCCAAAAATTGATAAAGATTGGTCAAACCTTTGCTCATAACATCAATTTCTTGCTTACTCATACCATCAATGATTTTTTCAACCATGGCCTTGTGGAAGCGTTTATGCAGCCTATGAACCAAGCGACCCTTCTTTGTCAAATGTAGATGAACCACACGACGATCCTGCTCTGAGCGAATGCGTTCAATGTAACCCTTTCGTTCAAGATTATTCAAACTCGTCGTAACCGTCCCAAGAGTCACCATCAACTCTTTCGACACTTGACTTGGCGTCACATCTGGGAATTTTCCAATTACATCGATTGTATGTACTTCTTTGATGGAGATATCCTTGAAACGACTACCCCTCAAGCTAACTTCCTCAATGACGAGGACGTTGTTAAATATAGATGTTAAATATTCATTAATTCGTTGGTAGTCCAATCTCTTTTCCCTCCTTTTCAAAAAGCTTTCACAATCAAAACATTTGACAAAAAAATTATATCAAACTTCAAAGAACAGTGCAAGTATTTTTTTATTTTCCAGTAAATTTCGGTCTTCTTCTCTCCGAATGAGCTCGCACTCCTTCTTTGAAATCCTCTGTTTGAGCTAAGGATTCCTGTAGGTTCAGTTCTAAAGTAGCATAATCCTGCCAGTCTTTAAATTGGCTCTCCCAAACCAACTTCTTGATGGCTGCATAGGAATTACTTGAACCACGTCTTAATTTTTTAAGAAGCTGTTCTCTCGTCTTTTCAAGTTTATCAGCTTCGGAAACACGGTAAACTAGCCCCCATTCTAGGGCTTTTTCTGCGGTCAAAGCCTCACCTGTCATGGCTAATTGAGTTGCACGCGTCACACCGATACTGCGGCTCAAGAGATGAATTCCCCCTGCATCTGGAGCCAAGCCAACGCCAACAAAGGCTTGAATAAACTTAGCCTTATCCGTTGCCAGACAGAAATCCGCAGCAACAGCCATATTCGCTGCGGCACCTGCAACAGCCCCATCAACCTCCATCAAGACAGGTTTGGCTATTTGCTTGATTTTATAAGAAATAGCATTTACCAACTCTGCGATTTTCGTCAATGATGGAATATCATCCTCATCTACTGCCCGCTTCATCTCTACCAAATCTCCCCCAACTGAGAAAACTTTTCCATTAGCATTAATCAAGATAAAATGCACAGCAGGATCCTTCTCTGCCAAAGTCAGCACTTCTAAAATCTCCTCACACATAGGGATATGAAAACCATTCGCGACCTCAGGACGATTCAAGGTAAGGATTGCCAAGTCCTCATCAAGCTGATAAATAATGTGTTCCATCTGGACTCCTTTTTATTTTATAAGCAGTTTATACTCTTCGAAAATCAAATTCAAACCACGTCAGCTTCGCCTTGCCGTACTCAAGTACTGTCTACGGCTAGCTTCCTAGTTTGCTCTTTGATTTTAATTGAGTATTAAATTATTTTATTTCCAAAGTATATCTTTTTTAAAACTTGAAAGCAAGGAAAAATCGACTGAAAGTGTCTCAGCCGATAAGAAAGGCTCGCTTTATACTAGAAAGCATCTTATTTTCTTCATTGAAAAAAGGCTTTCTTTCTGCTATAATCGTATAAAATACTTACTTTAGGAGTTCTTATGAAGGTTGTTAAATTTGGAGGTAGCTCTCTTGCCTCTGCTAGTCAATTAGAAAAAGTTTTAAACATCGTCAAAAGCGATTCAGAGCGTCGTTTTGTCGTCGTTTCTGCGCCTGGTAAACGCAATGCTGAAGATACTAAGGTTACGGATGCCTTAATTAAATACTACCGCGACTATGTTGCTGGTAACGATATTAGCAAGAGTCAAAACTGGATTATCGACCGCTATGCTGCGATGGTTAGCGAATTGGGACTAAAGCCAGCTATTCTAGAAAAAATTTCTAAAAGCATTCGTGCCTTGGCCACTCTTCCTATCGAAGAAAATGAATTTCTCTACGATACTTTCCTAGCAGCCGGTGAGAATAACAATGCTAAATTGATTGCTGCCTACTTTAATCAAAATGGGATTGATGCACGCTATGTGCACCCTAGAGAAGCTGGTATTGTGGTTACAAGTGAACCTGGTCACGCTCGCATCATTCCATCAAGTTATGACAAGATTGAAGAATTGACAAATGCAAATGAAGTCCTTGTCATTCCTGGTTTCTTTGGTGTTACTAAGGAAAATCAAATCTGTACCTTCTCACGTGGAGGATCAGACATTACAGGTTCTATCATTGCTGCCGGTGTTAAGGCAGACCTCTATGAAAACTTTACAGACGTTGATGGTATCTTTGCAGCCCACCCAGGAATTATTCACCAACCACACTCTATCCCAGAATTGACCTACCGTGAAATGCGTGAGTTGGCCTATGCAGGCTTCTCAGTCCTTCATGACGAAGCCCTTCTACCTGCCTACCGTGGAAAAATTCCTCTGGTTATCAAGAATACCAACAACCCTGACCATCCAGGTACTCGTATCGTTCTAAAACACAGTAGTGATGAATTTCCAGTTGTGGGAATTGCTGGTGACTCAGGCTTTGTCAGCATTAATATGTCAAAATACCTCATGAACCGTGAGGTTGGATTTGGTCGCAAGGTTCTGCAAATCCTTGAAGACCTCAACATCGGTTGGGAACATATGCCAACTGGTATCGACGATCTTTCAATTATTCTCCGTTCTCGTGAACTAACTCCTATCAAAGAAGAAGAAATCCTTCGTCAGTTGGTTCAAAAGGCTGAAGTAGATCATGCAGAAATCGAACACGACCTTTCTATCATTATGATTGTTGGAGAAAAGATGAAGAGCCATATCGGAGTAACTGCTACTGCAACACGTGCTCTATCTGAAAATAAGATCAACATCCAGATGATGTCTCAAGGTTCTAGTGAAGTATCTATTATGTTTGTTGTCCATAAGGACCAAGAGAAAGCAGCTATTAAAGCCCTTTACAATGCCTTTTTCGGTGAAAGTAAGGAAGACTAAGCATGGCTCAATCACTTAACAAAACAGTGCTCCTCAATACGACAGGCACCTCCTACCTCTCTATAGCTGGGAAAGTTGGGAAATTCCTTGTCGGAGATCAGGCTTTGGAATTTTACCCCGATGTCAATGTTGAACAATTTATCCAGATTCCTTGGAGCCATATCAATCATATTGGAGCCAATGTCACTGGTCGCAAAATCAGTCGCCACTTCGAAGTCTTTACAGACAGAGGAAAATTCCTCTTTGCTTCAAAAGACTCAGGTGCCATTCTTAAAATTGCTCGCGAAAAACTGGGGAATGATAAGGTCGTCAAACTTCCGACCCTGATTCAAACCATTAGTCAAAAATTTAAAAATCTATTTGCAAAAAAGTAGAAACTTTAGTATAATCATAGCAACGGATAAGTAGGTTATCTTCTTCTTTCAGAAAGTCTGCGGATGCTGCGAGCAGATAGGAGGGATAGGTGAAATTCTACCGTTAGTAACAATTACATACACAATCAAGTGCACACCTGTGAAGTTGGATGGAACCGTGGCCCTGCCACTCCAACGCTTTGTCAGGTGTGCTTTTTTCATAAAGGAGTTCTTATGTTAGATATCAAACGTATTCGTACAGATTTTGATGCTGTCGCAGAAAAATTAGCTACACGTGGTGTAGATGCTGCTGTCTTGAATGAGATGAAAGAAATCGATGCCAAACGTCGTGACATCTTGGTCAAGGTTGAAACTCTCAAAGCAGAACGTAACACAGTTTCTGCTGAGATTGCCCAAGCTAAGCGCAACAAGGAAAATGCAGATGACAAGATTGCCGCCATGCAAACTCTATCTGCTGAGGTCAAAGCCTTGGATGCTGAATTGGCAGAAATCGATGCTAAATTGACAGAATTTACCACTACTCTTCCAAACATCCCTGCTGACAGCGTTCCTGTTGGGGCTGACGAAGATGACAATGTGGAAGTTCGCCGTTGGGGTACTCCACGCGAGTTCGATTTCAAGCCAAAAGCTCACTGGGATCTTGGTGAAGATCTTGGTATCCTTGACTGGGAACGCGGTGGTAAGGTAACAGGCGCTCGCTTCCTCTTCTATAAAGGCCTCGGTGCTCGTTTAGAACGTGCTATCTACAACTTTATGTTGGATGAACATGGCAAAGAAGGCTATACTGAAGTCATCACACCTTACATGGTTAACCATGACTCTATGTTTGGTACTGGTCAATATCCAAAATTCAAGGAAGATACTTTTGAATTGAGCGACAGCAATTATGTCCTTATCCCTACAGCTGAAGTTCCTCTGACAAACTACTACCGTGATGAAATCCTTGACGGCAAAGACCTGCCAATTTACTTCACTGCTATGAGTCCATCATTCCGTTCTGAGGCTGGTTCAGCTGGCCGTGATACTCGTGGCTTGATTCGTTTGCACCAATTCCACAAGGTTGAAATGGTCAAATTTGCCAAGCCAGAAGAATCTTACGAAGAATTGGAAAAAATGACAGCCAATGCTGAAAATATCCTTCAAAAACTTAACCTTCCATACCGTGTCGTTGCTCTCTCTACAGGAGATATGGGCTTCTCAGCTGCGAAGACTTACGACTTGGAAGTTTGGATTCCAGCCCAAAATACCTACCGTGAAATCTCAAGCTGTTCAAACACAGAAGATTTCCAAGCTCGTCGTGCCCAAATCCGTTACCGTGATGAAGCAGATGGCAAGGTTAAATTGCTCCACACCTTGAACGGTTCTGGACTTGCAGTTGGACGTACAGTGGCTGCTATTCTTGAAAACTACCAAAATGAAGATGGTTCTGTGACCATTCCAGAAGCACTTCGTCCATACATGGGTGGAGCTGAGGTTATCAAACCATAAAAAATAAGGTTTAGCTATTT
Source organism: Streptococcus humanilactis (assembly GCF_019448275.1). Lineage (GTDB taxonomy): Bacteria > Bacillota > Bacilli > Lactobacillales > Streptococcaceae > Streptococcus > Streptococcus humanilactis. Next base: position 29,064 of record NZ_JAHXBZ010000006.1, read on the forward strand.
CTAGCTAGACCTTTTTTCGTAACCAATTCAGATATGCGCCTAATACAAAGAATAAAATAATTAAACAAATAGCAGTTTCAGCCAATACCAGATAATCCAGAAATGGAAGTTTCAAGATTCCCTGAGCCATCTTAAGCGAAGTAGCTGTGATAATGGTTGGGAAGGTGAGTGCTGAGAAGGCTGGTTGAAAACCTTGTTTTAAAATATTGGGCAGGCGAGTCAAAACAAAGAAAAAGAAAGATTGGGAAGACAAGATCATGACAATCAAGAGCCAAGTCGGTAGACTGGCTCCTCCAACTCGGACTAGAGAAGCCAAGAGTAGAGAGAAAGGAGCACAGTAGATCCCTTCTTGTCCAAGCATGGCTTGTGGGAGTGGATGTTTCTTTAAATCGCTATAAATAAGCGGGTAGAGATAGAAGGTCAAGAGAAATCCAAAACTCAAGGTCGCATAGGCAATTTCGATGATACCTACCAGAGGATAGGTCAAGGCTGCTACTGCTATCCCCACATAGAGAACCGTCCAGCTTGGAGTCGCATGAACCCTCCGCCCTGGATAGGCAAATTTGATAGTGAAGCCAGCAATCAGAGCCACATCCAAGAGAAATGAAAACCACCAGAGCCCTTGCGCTACCAAAGGAAGATGAGGTAAGACGCGAAAAGCATAGGTAGATAAAATCATCCCAGCCATAGGAAAAGTGGCCATCCCTGACAAAAGAGGGGGCTTGGTCAATTCTTGCTTGGTTTCCTTCCAATTAAAGAGATGCAAAATCAGAAAGTAAATCCATAAAACCAAACCAGTCAGACTAAAAAGATGTGACAGAACCGGCAACGTATCTAAAATAAGATTTCCAGCTCCTGCCAAACCTAGCAAACAACCAGAAAATACCAAAGGGAGTTTTTTCATCCTAACCTCCAATAATCATGTTAGTTTCAGTATAGCATAAAAGCGCTTAAATGAGGGGATAAAAAACGAAGTCCGATTATTTCAGACTTCATTTTACTCAGATATGAATTAAGCATAAGGTTGCAATTCTGGGTTAATTGGGGTATTAGCTAGATTGTTGGCATAGTTACAGAGGCTTGCTAGACTGACACCAAGAACCACATCCAAGGCATTTTGTTGGCTATAACCAGCTTCTAAAAACTCAGCTAAGGCTTCATCTCCTACACGACCCTTGGTATTGATAACTGCCAAGGTAAACTTAGCTAGGGTGTCCAATTTAGGATCTGTTTCAATTGGAGTACGATTGCGAAGGGCTTGAAGCAGATCATCATTCATCTGGATTTGTTTGATTGAAAAGGCTGTGTGACCTGCAACACAGAAGGCACAACCATTGGTCACGGCTGCCGTGATTTGCACGACTTCGCGCTCAACGGGTGTCAGGCTATTGCGACGGTTGATAGCTCCGACAGTACGATAAGCCTCTAAAGCAGTCGGTGCATTAGCCAAGAGACCGATTAGGTTGGGAATATAGCCATTGTTATCTTTTTCTACTGTTTCAAGAACCTCTTTCACTTCTGCTGGCGCTGATTCTACTGTATGAATTGTAAATGTTGTCATCATAAAACCTCTTTTCATGTTGTTGAAATCTAGTCTATCACAGATTCTATACCTTGTATAATATATATTTTAAATTACACTGATAGAAATTTTTTATGAAAGCAAAAAATCACACGCGGTGTGTGATTTCATTATTTGTCAAAATACTTTTTAGTCTCAGAAATGACGACTGGTGACAAGACCAAGAGGGCAATCAAGTTTGGCAGAGCCATCAAGGCATTGACAATATCTGCGATAATCCAGACCATATCCAACTCGATAAATCCTCCCAGCAAGACCATGAGCACAAAAACCACACGGTAGAGCCAGATAAAGCGAACCCCAAAGAGGAACTCGAAACAACGTTCTCCATAGTAGTTCCAACCAAGAATCGTTGTAAAGGCAAAGAGCACAAGGAAGATGGTCAAAAGGGCAGGCCCAAGATGTGAAAAGACTGTTGAGAAAGCTGACTGAGTCAAGGCAACCCCATTCAAGTCACCGCTCCAAACACCAGTTACCAAGATGGTCAAACCAGTCAGAGTACAGATAATAAGGGTATCAATAAAGGTTCCTGTCATGGAAATCAAACCTTGCTCTACTGGTTCATTTGTCTTAGCCGCAGCAGCTGCAATGGGAGCAGACCCCAGACCAGATTCGTTTGAGAACACACCACGCGCAACACCATTTTGAATAGCCATCCGAATGCTAGCACCGGCAAATCCACCTACCGCAGCAACCGGACTAAAAGCGGATGTCAAAATTAGAGTGATTGTAGCAGGGATTTTCCCGATATTAAAGAAAATAACTGTAAGAGTTCCCAAAATATAAATAATAGCCATAAAAGGAACAACAGTAGTTGAAACCTTAGAAATGGACTTGAGTCCACCAAAGACTGCAATCGCTACAAAGACAGACAAAACAAGAGCCGTGATAGCTGGCGAAATAGTCGTCGTATTTTGGATAGATTCTGTAATCGAGTTGACTTGGGTAAAGGTCCCGATCCCCAACAAAGCCACTAAGACACCTGCCAGGGCAAAGAAGATAGCAAGTGGACGCCACTTTTCTCCCATACCCAGAAGGATATAGTGCATTGGACCTCCCGCTACTGCACCATGGTCGTCCTTGGTGCGGTATTTAATAGCTAGTAGTCCTTCCGCATACTTGGTAGCCATCCCAAAGAAAGCAGCCATCCACATCCAAAAGAGGGCTCCTGGGCCACCGACCTTGATAGCCGTCGCCACTCCGATAATATTTCCCGTACCAACTGTCGCTGCTAGGGCTGTACACAAGGCCGCAAAGCTGGATACATCGCCATGCCCCTTGTCCTTAGTAAAAATAAGCTGGAAGGCCTTGGGCAGACGCAAAACCTGCAAGAGTCCTAGCCGAATAGTTAGGTAAATCCCTGTTCCGACCAATAAAATCAAGAGGGGTGGGCCCCAAGCAAAAGCATCGATTGATTTAAGCAATTCTAACATTTCCTTCTCCTATCGTTTCAACCCCAAAAGAAAGAGCACATGCAAGATACATGTACTCTGGAATGCTTAGATAAATGCTAAAAAGCGGTCTATCCTAGCTCTGTCCTTTTACCTGAGAGTTTGAGCAGTTGCCTGCCTTGCCCCTTCGGTGCCTTTACGGTCTCTCCAGAGTTCCGTCCATTTACAGTCATGGAAAATCAAACGATTCCCCACTTCTATTAAACTTCATTCGGTGTTGGTATTTAATTGATTCTTATTTTACAAAAAATGTTGGCTTTTGTCAATGGATTTTGGGAAAATCTTATTTGACTCAGTAGAAAAAGATTGAGCATTCCCATGTGCGTGGGGTGCTGTTAATTAAATCAATCTGTTTCACTCCTAGTCTACACGATATAAGAATTGTTCTGGTTTATTATGTACTGGAAATGAAGCACGATAGATGATTCTATCTTTACTAATATCCGAAGCGTCTGATATTAATCCATCCATTGATGTCTCATCAGGTATTCTAACACCTGCTGGTATGAATTGAATAAAGACTCCAAAAGATGGACCTGAATAGCGAGCTCGTAGAAAATCATTGACTATTTCTGATTCTGCAACTTCAACTGTAAATTGTTCTGGAGCCACTAGTCCATCCTTACTAAAAACTAAGTCTTCTCCTCCGTGACCATTACTCCATTTTCCTTCAACACTAGAAAAATCTCCATTTTTGATGGCATTTATATCCATTTTCCCTGAAGTATTTTGATTTGATGAAGATGCTGTTGCAGCAAATTTTTCTGTTACAGATTTCCAAGTCAGATTAGATAGATTCATTCGAACACCAGGACTGACTTCATCCTCTGTCTTAGCTTCTTTAACCTTCTCTAATTTGTCCCCACTACTATTCAACTTCCAAATGGTATGAATAGTTTGTGGGTCTCCTGCGAACGGATTCCACTGGGTATAAAGGTTTCCATCTTCTAGGAGATAGGCCTTAAAGCGTGTTCCAAGCATCTGCATTTTATTTTCAGCATTGGTGAGGCGAATGACTTTTTGATCTTTGAGTGTAAAAATATCTAAAATCTCACTACCATTTTTCGAAGATACAACTAATTCATCAATGCCATTTTTATCCATATCAACCATTGCATAGGTGAAGGCTTGACTGCGTTCTGCCATCCCTGCATAGACATTAGCAGTTGTATTGATGTTATCCTTAACCTCTGATTTATGGTCTAAAATAAATTCATAATCCTTCAAAATACTATTATAAGGACTGTAATCTATGCTTGGTTTAGTTTCATCTGTACCCTTGTCTGCACTGCTTCCGCCAGGAATCTTATCTGAAACAGACTTCCAGCTCAAAGTCTCTAGAGAAATGGGTGAACCGACCCCAAGATCCGCTAGTTCTTGAGCCTCCTTAGCCTTTACCAAAGACTGTCCGTCTTCACTAAATTGGTAGTGAGCATAGATGTGACTCGTTGCTGTACCAGCTCCACGATAAAGCAGGGAATTGTCCGACAAGATACCGACTGTCATTCTCTCACCAATCTGGTCTAGACGATTTTCTTGATTGGTCAAACGAATCACCTTTTCGTCTTTCAGAGTACGAATATCAAGTAAACTCTTTTCGCCACTCTTCATTTCAAGAGCAAGCAAGAGTTCATCTACTCCATCATTATTCAGATCCGTCTTGTGATAAACCACATCTGTGTAAAAACCTTGAGAAGACTTTACTTGACTAGCCAGAGGATTGACATCCATACCTGTCGGCAAGGTGCCTTTCGCTACTTTTTCATAGTCATCCAAAACTTTATTATAGTAACTGTAATCTATCTCTGGACTTGCTACTTCCTCGGATGCTGGTTCCGCGCTTTTATTCCAAGGTAGATACTGACAACCTCCTAGAACTAGTGTCAGTGAAAGTGTTGTAGCTAATAATAACTTTTTCATATTACTCCCTTATCTAAGAGAAAGGAACCAGCCTATGCCAATTCCTTTCACTATTTTTAGTGTATCAAAATGTTGCCTATTCGCAAATTGTTTTCTATTTCTATTTATTTGTTATAAGCCATTTCTCACAAGCTATAATTCTAGCGAACCCACTTACCTGAGCCATCTACTTTGTAGCCATCTGGGGTACGTTCGTTGACTGCCATCTTACCATTTGACTTGAGATAGTAGTCACCTACCCACGTATTACGAGCATAGCTTCCTTCTGATGTTAGATAATAGTATGATTGGTAGCTACTATCATAGATCCACTCACTCTTAGCCATTTTACCATCTGATTTGAGGTAGTAACTTCCTGCCCATGCATTACGCGCATAGCTACCCTCTGCTGTCAAGTAATAGTATGATTTATAGTTACTATCATAAATCCACTCGCTCTTAGCCATGTAGCCGCCTGATTTAAGATAGTAGTTGCCTGACCAAGCATTTTGAACAAAATTACCTGAAGCATTTAGGTAGAAGTAAGAATTGTACTGAATATCAAAAATCCATTGATTGACTACTTTAACTCCACCCTTGTAGTAAGAAGAACCTGACCAGCCAGTCTGACCTGAGTTAGTAGATTGTTTTGGAGTTTCAGTAGCTTTTGGTTTTTCCGTTTCTTTATGAGTTGAAGAGTCTAGAGGATTGACATATTTTTCATTCTTAACAGTGAATGTCGTTGATATACCGCTGAAAATATGTAAAGTTTTAGAAGTTAGTTCATCTTCACTATAAAATTTTAGATAATATTCTCCATCAGGTACACTTGAAAAAGTTGTAGAATCTTGTAAAGTACGGGGCACAGACGTAGCATCAAATCTTCTTCCTAAAGCTTCTTTTTTAGCTATTTGTCCAGTATTTTTATTTATAAGATCTGCTCGTATATACGCATATGAGCTACCAGGTACACTTTGAACAGTCATATCAACATAGATTTTTTTATTTTCTGAACCTGGAGTAATCTTAGATTTTACCTCATGATTCTCGGTACGAGTAATTTCAGCCTGCACTGTTTTTGCTGAAAAAGGTAGAACTCCTGCTGTGTCTACAAGAGACACTAGACCAAATGTTGCAGCCGCTAGGCTAGTTACTAAAACTGTTTTTGACTTCATCATCAAAAACCTCCTTTAAATTTTTATTGTTTACACTAACAGTAATGTATGGACTCTACTATTTTTATGAAAAGAGTATCTGTATTTATACTTTATTTGATTTTTAAACTAACTTTTTTATATCAGGGAAACCATACTTAACTTTTTATCCATTTCTAATGACTAAGATACTTCAAAAATCTCCCCGCAATTTTCACAGGTTAGGGAAGAACCAACCACACCTTCTGTTGGTGCATCACATGTTGGACAGTAGACTCGTTTAGCAGATAAACGATAATCTGTTTCTTTGCTGATCTTTTGTCCTTGACTTTGAATAACATCTTCATCACGTTTCTCATATTCTAAAACTGTTTTTAGACTCTTTTCATATTTCTTCATAGTAGGTGTCTTCATTAAAACAAAGAAAGATAAGACTAAGAAGAAAACAAAAGCAGAGAAAACAATCAAGTATATAGGCGAGACATAGTTTATAAATTTATCTGGAAAAGATGTGAAATATAAATAGAATTGAATACCCAAGTAGACATTAATCACAAATAGTATTGGATAAATTAACTTTGTAATGATTAAACGATGACGTCTCATTTAATTCTCCTCTCTAGATAGCCATGCTCCACAATGTCCACAGTCTTTCCCCTTACCCAATTCAAGAATGTTATAGCTACTACATGATGGACAAATGACCGCATAAGAATATTCTGTAATTTTATGTCTTGCAAAAATCCGATGTAAATTTTTAATTTCCTTCTGTTTCTTACGCTCCTCGTCTCGTTTTGACTCCTGATAAGTCATTACTAAGACAGTTACTAAACATACAAGATATGTAACAATAATGAGAATAAAGCTTAATAATTTATTTGATGATGCAGTTGTAAAAACACCGACTGTCAAAATAGCTGTAGGTAAGGTTGCATAATATTTTAAATTTTCAAAGGTGAAACATTCCTCAATATTTTCTGCTATAGAACTTCCACGAGGTCTGATACATAACAATAGTAGGGCAAAAATAATATAAGGAACATTAGGAACAGAATAGAGTATTATGATTAAAGACATCAAAGGTGTATAAGTCAAAACTCTCTCCTCCGTCCATTCTAGTAAACGAAAAATAAAGAGAGGAATTCCAATAAATATACCAATACTAGTAAAACTTACAATGGAAAAAAGTATTCCCGCTCCAGCCTCTATTCCAATATTTGACGTAAAAATCATATTGAAAACAAAAAATACTAATTGAAGAAAAAACCACTTTATAAATACTCCCAATACTCTCCAGGCAGTCTCAAAAAAACTTTCAACCTCTCCCTCATAGTATATGTTGTTTTCATCATCGTATAAATTATACATTCCATCAAGGGAATCCTTATATGATTCTTCTCCATTATATACATCATCTAAAGCTTTTGCTTTTATTTTGATATTTTCTAAAACTCCACAACTATAATAAACAAAGGCAGATAAAAGCAAAGAAAAAGAAGTAAATATAACTGGTGATGAACGTAAAAACCTTATAGTATCGAATCCATTAAATCCCCAAGATATGAGAATAACAAATAACATAGTACTCGTTAAGCCGATAAAGTATAAACTAAAAAATCTAAATATTTGATACATCAATAATCTCCCTTTTTAGTATTAAAAACATCCTCTGCATTTTCTGAGAAAGCTTCTGCCCGTTCTTTACGATAGTGGCTATCCGCTGCTGTTAAAGAGCCTATAATGGCCACCAAACCGATTGCTAGTACTTCAATAATCCAAAATAGAAAACTTGGTAAAATTTGTACTAGAGGCATCATGAAAACTTGCCCAATTATCCAAATAGCTGTAACTACATTGATTGGTAGCCAATCTGTAAATTGACGCTTGATAACCATTTGTAGGAAAAACACAAACTCTGCTATTACTAAAAATCCCAAGGCAACATAGTATAAAGAAATAGATAGATGCGGAATTAATAATCCTAAAATAATTGTAGTAATGATGGTCACAGCACCAGCTACATAAATCCAAATATTTTTACTCATATTCTTCTCCTATCTTGCCTGACCACAATTGGAACAGAACTTAGCTCCCTCTAAAAATGCAGTCCCACATTGACTACAAAACTTAGCTAAACCGATTTCTTCATTTGAAACGGATTGATTCTGATTTGGTTGTTTATCTGGTGAAGGCGTATTTCCCATACTTCCCATCAAATTACCAAATTGGGCTCCTAATCCAAGTCCCATAGATATCCCCATACCAGCTCCCATTAGGTTACCTGCAGAGCCTTCATTTTGTGCTGCTTCTTCTAAAACATCAAATTGACGCTCTTCTTGATAAGTGTAACCTTCAATGTCACGACCTGCACGTTTACCTTTGGAAGTCAAAACTCTTTGATGATATTCAAAAATCTCCTTATAACCATGACTATCTTTATTAACCTTCAGAGATTCAATATTGAATTCTTCAACACTAATCCCATATTTAGAAAAATGATTTGATAAAATTTTTGATAATTCCAAAGCTATATCATACGTGTGCTTTTCAATATCAATGACTGCAATCTTATTGTTATAAACCACCTGAGAAACAGCTGAATTGATAATGCCTATAGCAGCTTGTCTAAAGCGTTTTTGAAAGACATCAGCTGTAATCATATCTGGATGGCTTGGCATAAACTCTAAGATAAAAGTTTCTAAATCAACAATTCTCGGAATAAAGTTCCCATACGATTTTAGCTCAACAGGAATTTGACTTTCTGGATCTCTAACCAATATCGGTGACGGTGTCCCCCATCCAATTGGTTGTAAATCGTACATGTTGACAAACCAAAGGAACGAAGAATCTGGTGACACACCCCCACTGACAAAAGATTTTAGTCCAGATAGAAACTGAGTATTGTTTCCATCAATCTTATGTTTACCTTCCTCATAACTTTCAACAGCTCGACCATTTGAGAAAAAAACAGCTCGCTGACCAGGATTAACAATCAAAGTTGTTCCAGGTTTCATATTTTTATTAGGATGTCGCCAAGCTAGTATATTCCTAGTATCTTCTCCTTCATACCGAACAACTTCAAATATATTTAATGCCATAACTACTCCTTTTCATAACAACTTGTTTAGTAACTCTCTATTATTTCGTAGAGGCATTTAACAAATTATAATTATAAGTAATCTCCTTTTATATTTTGTTGTTTACGGTTACAGTATAGCATGCTATTTACCTTATTTACTAAAAGCGTATCTATATTTACCTTTATTGAACAATTACCCCCCCCCCCCCCCCCGAAAAAACGTAACTATAATTACTTTTTTCTAAAAATTTCCTTAAAAACTGGTAGAATTATGATAGAATGAAAAAAAGGACTTGAGGAGATTTAGGATGCAAGATGAAAGTGTGTATGGATTAGTCTATAAGGCCATCCGCGAGGAGAGAGGATTTACACAGAAGGAAGCTGCTGGAACTACAGTGACTCCTCACTTTTTACGTCAGTTTGAGCAAGGAAAATCTCGAATAACCATTCAAAAATTTGAAGAGATTCTTTCTAATATTGGAATTGATAAAGAAACCTTTGATAGTCTCAAAACGCAGATGTTCCCAACTGAATTTCATAAATTACAGGCTCAAGTTGCTGACTTGGCCTATAAGCGTGAATTTAAAAAGATCCTTAGCTTGATTAATCAGCCTCTGGAAAATCCTGGAATCGCTGAACACTATGTGATTGCCAATCGTGTAGTCAATAAATTTGCTATCGCAAACATCATCGGCAATTCTTTTCTGACTCCAAAAGATTATCAAGAACTAGAATATATCAAGAACTATCTTAGTGAATTGGACGATTGGAATAAAATTGAAGTGAATATCTTTTCATCTATCCTGCCTCACTTTTCAATCGAATTTTTAGACTACAGACTCTACCACTTATTAGATACTCTAAAAAAACAGACTGAATACCATTCAATCCGTACTGCTGACTACTACATTGCCTGCTTAAGAACTGCTATCAAGCATTATTCTGTCAATGGCTACTATGATAAGGCTGAGAATTTAGCAATGAAGACTCTGGAAGTAATTAATGCCTTCCCTCTATTGAGTACCAAGATGACAGAGATGATTAATCTTTCCATGGAACGGGCTAATAATTTTCTCAGACAAGATGATGTCAGAGGTCTAGAACTAGCTAAGCATATCTTTACCAGTCTCGATAACTTTGAAAAAATCTATCCAAATCAACTTCTGACTCGAATGAGAGAGGACTTCTTTGTTACTGTCACACAGCTCAATCACACTGGACAACCTTTAGATGTCTAGGCTAGAAAAAAGAAAAAAGCTTGAGGAACCACATATTTCCTCAGGCTTTTCTTATCCTTTAAAAGTGACAATAGTCGCACCACTGCCTCCAGCATTTTGTGGGGCATAGCCGAAACTCTTAACATGTTTGTTTCTTTGTAGGTATTTGGTCACTCCTTCACGGATGACACCTGTTCCGATACCATGAATGATATCGACTTGGGCCATATTATTGAGCAAGGCTTGGTCGATAAAGGCATCTAGCTCATTCATGGCTTCTTCATAGCGTTTGCCTCGAAGGTCCAGTCTGGCTTGAGGTCCTCGACCAGAAGTTCGTTTCACGACATTGACCTGTTTCTTCTTGACTTGCTTTTCTTGCTGGGCTTGAACAAGGTCAAACTCTTTCTCTTCCAAGGTCATCTTGATCAAACCAACTTGGGCTTCCCAGCGGCCGTCCTTGAGTTGACTGGTCAAGGTACCACGCTGTCCATAACTGAGAACAACGATATCATCTCCCACCTTTGGAGCTCTTTTTTTCTTGGCCTTTTGAAGAACCTTATTTTTAGATAAATCTACTTTTTCAGGAGCCAATTTTTTCAGCTTGGCCTTGGCTTCAATGATTTCATGGGGCTTGAGTTGAGATTTACTGTGGAGATTTTGGAGAATCTGGTCACTTTCACTGAGAGCCATGTCCACAATCTCAGCAGCCTGTTCACGCGCCTTGTTAAGCTCGGTTTCCTTTTCACGATTGAGTTCATTGTAGAGTTTTTTGAGAGCACGATTCATCTTGAGATTTTCTTGCTCCACCTCACGGATATTGTCCAATCGTTTACGGCTTTCCAGCGTCTGCTCTTCCAGTTGTTCAATGATTCGGTTGACGTCATTGTCCTGATCGACCTGCTGACTAGCATCTCCTACGATAACTTCAGATAGACCTAAACGTTTAGCAATTTCAAAGGCATTACTTCGCCCAGGAACACCCTGCATAAAGCGATAGGTCGGGCGTAGAGTTGCAGTATCAAACTCCATACTGGCATTTTGCACAAAGGCTGTCTCAATACCGTAGGCCTTGAGTTCTGGATAGTGAGTTGTAGCCATGGTCTTGACTTGACGCAGGCGAAGGTCCTCCAGAATAGCCATAGCAAGGGCGGCTCCCTCTTGGGGATCTGTACCAGCCCCCAACTCATCCAAGAGCAAGAGCGAATGCTGGTTGACCTTGCCAAGAATATCCACAATATTGGTCATGTGGCTAGAGAAGGTAGACAAGCTCTGCTCAATAGATTGCTCATCCCCAATATCAGCAAAAATTTCTTCAAAAATACCAACACGACTTCCCTTATCTGCTAAAATCGGCAAACCTGACTGAGCCATAACCTGTGTCAAGCCCAGAGTTTTAAGCATGATGGTCTTACCACCTGTATTGGGACCTGTAATAACAATCGCTGTTAAATCTTGTCCAAAATGGACATCATTTGCGACAGCATTTTTAACCAAAGGATGGCAGACATGGAGCAGTTGAATTTCCTGATTTTCTGATAGCTGAGGCACAACTGCTTGTCTTTCTTGGATAAAGCGAACCTTGGCACGAATCAAGTCCAGATGGCCGATAATCCAAGCATCATTGGCAATATCAGCCGCATGAGGGCGAACACGCTCCGAGATTTCCTGGAGAATGCGAAGCATTTCATAACGCTCATCTGCTCGCAAACTGGCAATTTCTTCGCTCAGTTTGACCACCTCACGGGGTTCGATGTAGACAGTATTTCCGCTAGCAGAAATATCATGAACGACACCTGCAATCTTATTGCGGTAGGTGTTTTTGACAGGTAGAACCTGACGGCCATTTCTGCTGGCAATAATCCCTTCTGTCAACATCTGCGCTTTTTGCTTGAGCAGGTCCTGTAAAACATCGCGTACCTGACTCTCGCTATCATGGATTTTTCTGCGGATTCGCGCCAATTCTTCACTGGCGAAATTTTCAATGAAACCCGCATCATTAAAGGCCTGAAGATTTCCTTGTAATTGCGGAAAATCATGTAATTTCTCAAACCATAGGGCTAATTCTTCCAAGCTAACATTTTCCAGATTGGCATAAAAACTTTGCAGCTCTCGGCTAGACAGAAGCACGCGCTTCAAGAGGAGGAACTCCTCGATATTGAGGTCTGCTCCCATCTCCAGCCGCTTGCAGACTCCTGCGATTTCCTTGGTTGCAAGAATGGTAAAATGCGGTTGCTCAACAAAAAGAGCCTGCATTTCCTTCATCTCAGCAAAAGCCTGTTTAATTTTATCTGCTTTGGCAGTCGGAGCCAACTGTCTCAATTGCTCCAAGCCCTGCTCAGTCAACAAATGGGGTTCAAACAAGGCCTTGACCTTATTAAACTCTAATGTTTCTAATATTTTCTTGTTCATCGTTATTTCCTTGTCTTTGAATGTCTAGGTGTGATAGCTTTTTACATTCTGATAGATTCGAGTCAATCTGTAAACAAAGGGCTAGGAAAACTCCTGCCCTTTTTATCCGATTAAATTTGTCACCCAGATTTGTTTGAGCCAACTAGTTGTTACCGGTATGCTCTGGATGATGTGTTTTGCGACGATACTCTTTTCAAGAGGATTTTGTATAGCTGCCATGGGGATGGTCGCCAAGATGGTCAAGGCCATTTGCAAGACAAATAAGGTCACCAACATGGACAAGATCCCTGCTGAAACTTGGAACAACTTACCACCCAGTTTTTTACTAGGAATCAAGTGTAAGAGGAGACCAAGCAAACGACCGATGCTATAGACAATCCCAAATACAAGCAAGTAGCCAATACCTGCATAAAAGACCTTATCCAACTGAAAGAGTTGATCTGATGGGAAAAAGAAAGTCCCCTGACCTTCCTGCGGATTTGCATAAGGGAGCAATAAATGGAATTGTTCTCCCAGCCCCTTGTAAAACTGACCAGCCATAAAAGCCGATGCCATGGCTGAAATCAGGTAATAAATCTGTAAGAGCAGGCCTCTCCGATAGCCGATATAAAATCCCCAAGCCAAGACCAATAGAAGAAGGAGTGAAATCATAAGGAATCCTCAATCTTGCTCTGTTCTTGCTTACAAGTCACAAGCTTGTGACGGAGTTCTTTTAATTCTTGCTCCTTATCATCAAATTCAATCTCACGGCTGAGCTGAGTTGACAAACAGTTGACTGCCAACAAAAGAGCGATTGTTTCATCATCTGCACTAGGCATTTGTTCTTTAATTGCTTGGTATTTTTCTGTCGCAACCTTAGCGATTTCCTCCATAAAAAGGTTATCATGCTCGCTTGTCAAGGTTAATGATTTTTTCCCGAATGTAAATTTGAATCGATTTAGATTTGCCATAAAATTCACCTCACGATATTATACCAAAATTCGCTAATTTTGTCAGTTTTTACAAATTTGCCTGCTTTTGTGGTACAATAGAAACTATGGCAAGTATAACACTCACACCAAGCGAAAAGGAGATTCAGGCTTTTCTTGAACACTACCAAACCAGTCTGGCTCCCAGTAAAAATCCCTATATTCGCTACTTTTTGAGACTACCTCAAGCAACGGTTTCTATCTATACTTCTGGAAAGGTCTTACTTCAGGGTGAAGGGGCTGAGAAATATGCTAGTTTCTTTGGCTATCAGGTTCTAGAGGAAAACAGGGGACAAAATTTCCCTTTAATTGGGACAGATGAGGTGGGGAATGGTTCCTACTTTGGTGGGCTTGCAGTTGTGGCTTCCTTTGTCACACCTGACCAGCATGCCTTCTTGCGGAAACTCGGTGTGGGGGATTCTAAGACTCTGACCGACCAAAAGATTCGTCAGATTGCCCCTATGCTCAAGGAAAAGATCCAGCATCAGGCACTCCTTCTCTCACCAAGCAAGTACAACGAAGTCATCGGAGACCGCTACAATGCGGTTTCTGTTAAGGTAGCCCTCCATAACCAGGCTATCTATCTCCTCCTTCAAAAAGGTGCTCAGCCTGAGAAAATTGTGATTGATGCCTTTACCAGTGCTAAAAATTATGACAAGTACTTGGCACAAGAGGCCAATCGTTTCAGCAATCCTATCAGCTTGGAAGAAAAGGCTGAGGGAAAATACTTGGCTGTCGCAGTTTCTTCTATCATTGCGCGTGATCTCTTTCTGGAAAATCTTGAAAATCTGGGACGAGAACTGGGCTATCAACTTCCAAGTGGAGCTGGAACGGCTTCTGACAAGGTGGCTAGCCAGATTTTACAAGCCTATGGTATGCAGGGACTAAATTTCTGCGCCAAACTGCACTTTAAAAATACTGAAAAAGCGAAAAAACGCTTAGAAAGGTAAATTATGAATTCATTTAAAAATTTCCTAAAAGAGTGGGGATTGTTCCTCCTGATTCTGTCATTACTAGCTTTGAGCCGTATCTTTTTTTGGAGTAATGTCCGCGTAGAAGGGCATTCCATGGATCCTACCCTAGCGGATGGCGAAATTCTCTTTGTTGTCAAACACCTCCCTATTGACCGTTTTGATATCGTGGTTGCCCATGAGGAAGATGGCAATAAGGACATTGTCAAGCGCGTGATTGGAATGCCTGGCGATACTATCCGTTACGAAAACGATAAACTTTACATCAATGACAAAGAGACAGATGAGCCTTACCTAGCAGACTACATCAAACGTTTCAAGGATGACAAACTCCAAAGCACCTACTCAGGCAAGGGCTTTGAAGGAAATAAAGGAACTTTCTTTAGAAGTATCGCTCAAAAAGCTCAAGCCTTCACAGTTGATGTCAACTACAATACCAACTTTAGCTTTACTGTTCCAGAAGGAGAATACCTTCTCCTTGGAGACGACCGCTTGGTTTCAAGTGACAGTCGCCACGTAGGCACCTTCAAGGCAAAAGATATCACAGGGGAAGCTAAATTCCGCTTCTGGCCAATCACCCGTATCGGAACATTTTAAGAGACCTAAGAGGCCGAGAATCACCAATCTCAGCCTCTTCTTCTATCGTGAGAATATGATTATTCACTATCCAGTTTGATTAAGATAAAAACAAAGTTATACTCAATGAAAATCAAAGAGCAAACTAGGAAGCTAGCCGCAGGTTGCTCAAAGCACTGCTTTGAGGTTGTAGATAGAACTGACGAAGTCAGTAACATATATACGGCAAGGCGAAGCTGACGTGGTTTGAAGAGATTTTCGAAGAGTATTAACTCTCACCTATTTATGCAAAGGAATCTTATGGAAGTTTATTTTTCAGGAACCATTGAACGGATTATTTTTGAAAATCCCAGCAATTTTTATCGCATCCTCCTCCTAGAAATCGACGATACGGACGCAGAGGATTTTGATGATTTTGAAATCATTGTCACAGGGACCATGGCTGACGTGATTGAGGGAGAAGACTATACTTTTTGGGGGCAAATTGTCCAGCACTCCAAGTATGGGGAACAACTGCAAATCAGCCGGTATGAACGCGCAAAACCAACTAGCAAGGGCTTGGTTAAGTACTTTTCAAGTAGCCATTTCAAGGGGATTGGTCTTAAGACTGCTCAGAAAATCGTCGACACCTATGGCGACAATACCATTGACGAAATTCTGCAACACCCAGAAAAGCTAGAAGGCATCTCAGGGCTCTCTGCCAAAAATCGCGAGGCTTTCGTCTCCACTCTCCGTCTCAACTACGGAACGGAGATGGTTTTGGCCAAACTAGCCAACTACGGCATTCCCAACAAACTAGCCTTTCAGATTCAAGACTTTTACAAGGAAGAAACCCTTGATGTGGTTGAAAATTATCCCTACCAATTGGTTGAAGATATCAAGGGCTTGGGATTTACCATTGCTGACCAACTAGCTGAGGAACTAGGCATCGAAAGTCAGGCTCCTGAGCGCTTCCGTGCCGGTCTGGTTCATAGTCTTTTTCAGGCCTGTATGGAAACAGGGGACACCTATGTTGAAGCACGGGATTTGCTAGAACAAACCCTTACTCTCCTTGAATCTTCCCGCCCCGTGGAACTGGATCCCAGCCAAGTGGCCCAAGAGCTCTCCCACCTAATCGAAGAAGACAAGGTTCAGCAGGTTGATACCAAGATTTTTGACAACAGCCTCTTTTTCGCGGAGGAAGGCATCCGCAGTCACTTGGTTCGTATCCTTGAAAAAGGAAAACAGAAGCGCCAAGATTTAGAAACTATTCAAAAACATATCACTACTGTCGAGGAAGAACTGGGAATTGAGTATGATAGTATTCAAAAACAAGCTATCTGTGATGCTATCCAGAACAAGGTCTTTATTCTGACAGGCGGTCCAGGTACTGGTAAGACAACGGTTATCAATGGGATCATCGCTGTTTATGCCCTCTTAGAAGGACTTGACCTCAGGAAAAAAAGCAATTTACCGATTCTTCTTGCTGCTCCAACTGGTCGAGCCGCTAGGCGCATGAATGAATTAACAGGCTTGCCTAGCGCTACCATACATCGCCACTTAGGAATGACAGGTGACGATGATACCAGCCATCTGGAAGATTATCTGGATGCCGACTTTATCATCGTGGATGAATTTTCCATGGTAGATACTTGGCTGGCCAATCAACTCTTCTCAAACATCTCTTCTAACAGTAAAATCCTCGTCGTAGGCGACAGCGACCAGCTACCGTCTGTCAGCCCTGGACAGGTTCTAGCGGATCTGCTTCATATTCCTTTGATCCCTCAGACTCGCTTGGAAAAAATTTACCGACAAAGCGAAGAATCAACTATCGTCACCCTAGCTAGTCAGATTAGACAGGGCATCCTGCCAGCTGATTTCACCCAGAAAAAAGCTGACCGTTCCTACTTTGAAATTGCTAGTGGCCATATTCCAGCTACGATTGAAAAAATCTTAGGCGCTGCCCTAAGAAGTGGTATCCCTGCTCGTGATATCCAAGTTCTGGCTCCCATGTACCGAGGTACTGCAGGGATTGATGCCATCAACCAGCTCATGCAAGACCTTCTTAATCCACCACAAAAAGATCAAGTCAGTTTTGAAGCTCCCCAGTGCCACTATCGGAAGGGCGACAAGGTCATTCATTTGGTCAACGATGCTGAAATCAATGTCTTTAATGGAGATTTGGGAGCTATCACAGACCTGATTCCTGGTAAATACACCGAGTCGAAACAAGACGAGATTGTCATTGATTTTGATGGCAACGAGGTCTCTTACCCACGTAACGAATGGTACAAGATTCGCCTGGCCTATGCCATGAGCATCCATAAATCACAGGGAAGTGAGTTCCCTGTTGTCATCCTACCTATCACTAGTGCTAGTAGGCGTATGCTGGAGCGCAATCTCATCTATACAGCCATTACACGCGCCAAAAGCAAACTTATCTTACTAGGTGAATTACAGGCCTTCGACTATGCTACTCAACACATCGGAACTGCTCGAAAAACTTATCTGATTGAACGCTTCAGTGATTTATTGGAGAATGTTGAAGAAAAGCAACCAGCGGTCTCTGAAACTGCCACATCAAGTGCATCTGAACAATCCTACATCCTGACCGAAGAAAATTGGAACAGCATCCCCGCTATGATTGGGATTACAGACGCAGACTTCAAAGAGATTTTTGGAAAATAGTGCATAAGAAAACCCACCTAATCAGGTGGGCTTTTCGTTTATTAATACTCAATGAAAATCAAAGAGCAAACTAGGAAGCTAGCCGCAAGCTGTACTTGAGTACGGTAAGGCGACGCTGACGTGGTTTGAATTTGATTTTCGAAGAGTATAAGATTATTTAACTGTTGCTGTGCTTGTAATCAACTCAACAGCTTTTTTGATTGTGATGTCGTGTTTCAACATATCAGCTGAAAGCAAGCTTTGTACTTGAGCAACTTCCATGTTGTAATCTGTAGCCAATTGCTCAACTTCTTTTTGGATTTCTTCTTCTGAAGCGTCAAATCCTTCAGCTTTGGCAACTGCTTCGATAACAAGGTTAGTCTTAGTACGTGATTCAGCTTCTGCTTGGTATTGATTGTGAAGGTCTTCTTGAGTAGTTCCAGTGATTTGGAAGTACATGTCAGGGTTGATACCTTGACGTTGCAAGTTTCCAAGGAATTCGTTTACTGAGCGGTGAACTTCTTCGTGAATCATTTCTTCTGGAAGTTCTACGATTTCAGCGTTTTCTACAGCTTTATCAATTGCTGCACCTTCAACGGCATCTTTGTATGCTTCTTCTTTAGCAGCAGCCAATTCCTTGCGGTATTTTTCTTTCAATTCAGCAAGTGTTTCAACTTCTTCGTCGATGTCTTTTGCAAGCTCATCGTCAAGAGCTGGAACTTCTTTAGCTTTTACTTCATGGATAGTTGTCACGAATTTAGCTTCTTTACCTGCAAGGTCTTCTGCTTGGTAGTCTTCTGGGAATGTTACGATAACATCAACAGTTTCGCCAGCTGAGTGACCTACCAATTGGTCTTCGAAACCAGGGATGAATTGACCTGAACCAAGTCCAAGTGAGAAGTTTTCACCTTTTCCGCCATCAAATTCAACACCGTCGATAGAACCAACGAAGTCGATAACAACAGTGTCGCCGTTTTCAGCAGTAGCTTCTTTGATAACCAATTCAGCCAAGTTGTTGCGTTCGCGTTCGATACGCTCTTCAACGTCAGCATCAGTTACTTCTTTTTCTACATCTACTGATACTTCAAGGTTTTTGTAGTCACCCAATTTTACTTCAGGTTTTGTAACAACTTCAGCAGTGATAACCCAGTCTTGACCTTTTTCCATTGAAGTTACGTCAATTTTTGGTTGTGCAACCACTTCAAGACCAGCTTCTTTTACAGCTGCTTCATAAGCGTTTGGCAAAAGAGCGTTCATAACATCTTGGTAAAGTGACTCTTCACCAAATTTTTTATCGAAGATAGGACGTGGAAGGTGACCTTTACGGAAACCTGGAACATTAAGAGATTTCTTCACTGAGTTGAAGACACGATCCAATTCTGGTTTGATTTGGTCTTGAGAGATAGTGAAAGTCAAGACACTACGGTTTGTTTCTTTGTTTTCAAATGATACAGACATTCTGTCATTTCTCCTTAAAATTTTTTAAATACAGTCTATTATAACATAAACGAGCGACTTTTTTCAAGTAATGAATGTGCTTTTCAATCAACGCTAGAGGTACTTGCTTGCTTCTTTGATACTAAAGTCAGCCATTCTTTCCTTGTTTTTCTCAATGAAGCCTGCTACCCAAGTTGGATTGGTTTTGGAGTAGTCTCTTAGAGCCCAGCCAATGGCTTTATTGATAAAGAATTCTGTTTGGTTCAAATTATGAAGCAGAATCTTTTCCATTAATTGAACATTGGTCTTCTCTTTTCTTAACAACTGGTGGTCAATAGCGACACGTCTCAGCCAGATATTATCTGATAGGCTCCATTTTAAGATTATTTCTTCTAGTTCAGGTTGGTCATACACCAAACTCCCTACTACTCGATCTAGGATATCTACGGTATCCCATCAGGATTTTGTGACGACTAACCGCTCAAGCTTAGGTAAATCGTTCTCCGTTAGATAAGACTGCATTGCTTTCAAATAATTGGCAGCCACATACTGGTATTCTCTAGACTCTTTTTCCCAGCAAGTATCTACAAAATCCCAATCGATAATCTTTGTTTTTTCCGCTTCTGGAAAGTATTTTTTATAGAGTGCATTTCTTTCAGGAGCCGCAATACCTAGGAAGAAAAATTGATGGCGCATATAGGCTTCCATGGGCCCTGCCTTTTTTGAATCTTTTGCTGCTTCTAGCTCAACAAGTAAATCTGTTAGACTCATCTAGAACTCCTCATGCCCTACCAAATGGTGCTGAAAAGCATAGACTGCAGCCTGGGTGCGATCGCTGACTTCAAGTTTGGCAAGGATGTTGGACACATGAGTCTTGACCGTCTTGAGAGAGATAAAAAGTTCGTCTGCGATACGCTGATTTTCGTAGCCCTTAGCGATGAGTTGGAGAACATCTCGCTCACGAGCAGTCAGGTCCTCATGTAGTTCTATGTGATTGCGGTGGTATTCGACTTTTTTGCTGACCTCTTGCTCAATAGCCAGCTCACCTGCAGCCACCTTACGAACAGCATGAAGTAGTTCGTCTGCACTAGAAGTCTTGAGCATATAGCCCCGAGCACCTGCATCTAAGACGGGCATGATTTTTTCATTGTCCAAATAAGAGCTCACAATCAAAATCTTGGCTTCGTGCCATTCTTTGAGGATAGCCAAGGTCGCGTCAATTCCATTCATTTCAGGCATGACAATATCCATGATAATAACATCTGGACGCAGTTCCAAGGCCAACTCAATGCCTTGAGATCCGTTGGTAGCCTCACCTACAACTTCTACATCGTCTTGGAGGTCAAAGTAGCTTTTCAAGCCCAATCGGACCATTTCGTGGTCATCTACTAGTAAAATTTTCATCTTTACTCCTTTATCATTCCTTATCGAGCAAGGGAATACGGATATCAACTGCCAGCCCTTGCTTGGGAGCTGTTAATAACTGAATCCTTCCTGCCATATCTTCAACCCGCTCCTTGATATTACGAAGTCCATAACTCAAGTCGTCTAAGCTCCCCAACTGGAAACCAATCCCATTGTCCACCACCTTCAGTTGCAATTCAAAATCTGTCTGATAGAGATAAACATCCAAACAAGATGCCTGAGCATGGCGTAGGGTATTGCTGATTAACTCTTGCAGGATACGGAAGATATGCTCCTCGATTTTCTTAGGCAATTTCGTCACATTCTGCTTGAGACTAACCTTAAGATCACTCTTGTCCTTAAGCTCTTTTAGAAGAATTTGAATCCCTTCTATCAAGCTCTTTTGTTCCAATTCAACTGGTCGCAAATGCAAGAGTAAGACCCGCAAGTCCTTCTGGGCTGTTTCTAAAATAGCTGTGACACTCTGCAACTGGGTCTGCATCTTTTCTCTATCCAATTTCAAAGTCTGCTGGCTGACACCTGACAAAATCATGTGAGCCGCAAACAACTCCTGACTGACCGTATCGTGCAAATCCCGAGCAAGCCGCTTCCGTTCCTTCTCGATGATTTCCTCTTCCTGAGCAAGACTCTGATTTTCAGCTTTTTGAAGAGCTTCTGTCAAAAGGTTAAGTTTACCTGACAAGGACTTGAAACTGGCATCCAAATCTGGATCTGCAACCTGAACCACTTCTTGCCCTGCCAATAAACGCTTGAGATTGGCCTGCATTTTTCTTAAATAAAGCTCTTCGACACCTCGCCAAAACAGAGCTAAAAGACAAGTCATGGACAAGCTAAATACCAACAACAAAAAGACAAATTTTTCTGTTTTTTCGACATCATGCAGGAAAATAGACCAGTCAAAATCAAGAATTTCCAGCAAGCTGTGGGACAGAAATAAGACAAATAGGACGGAGGTGACGGCAATGATTACATAGACTTGTTTTTTCATCCTCTGACCACCTCCACATCCCCAATCATAGTGGTCAAGAAAATCTTGACACTCTTGTTACTCTTGAGATAATCTCTCGTTTCCTGATGATAGTGTTCATTGCGGAGGGCTCGCTTGGGCTGGTTGAAGAAAGTCAAATCCCCATAGAGACAGTTAACGCTGAGACTGACTTCCACATCTACAGGTACAATGATTTTAGTGGTTCCTACCATCTTTCTGAGGATAATGACATTGTCATGATTGGTTAGAATGACCCTCTCCAGATGAATGGTGTCCTTACCCATGAGACGAAAGAGATTGATATCATCAAACTGGCAAGTTTGGTAGCTTGAAAAATGATGGAGATTTCCAAACCAACGATTTTTCTCCTTCTTAACCGTCACCACCTCTTCAAACACCAAATTGGTTTGCTCTTTTTCCTGATTCATCATCGGATAAAGAAGAAAGAGGCTGTAGATGACCGCAACAAAAATAGCTAGAATCACAAAAGGATTGAGCATGACGATGAAAAAGAAGAGAATGCTTGCCACCACTAAAAGAAGATTATTGCCCTCTTTACCAGTATAATAGCGAATCAAAAGCAAAAAGAGGAATAGAATCAGCAGAAAACGCGAAAAATGCTCTGAAACCATCAACATCAGAGCTCCTGTCAGAAGACAGGCTTCGATAAATAAAAAGATTTTAAATTTTCTCATTGGTTCATCCTCTCCCTTCTATTTTATCACAATTCAAAAAAGTCACCTCAGTCTGAGGATGGAAAAAAAGGCGGTGGTTACGCCTTTTTCATCTGATCTTTTGCTTCTTTTAATTTTCCATAAAGAAGATAGTCTACTTTTTGCAAATCTGCTATGGTGGCACAATTAAGGGCACACATAATCAAACGCAGATCGTCTTTCCATCCTTGAACAATGTCGATCACTTCTTCAACTGTGTAGGTTTCAACCAATTCCAGAACGGTTCGTGACAATCCCACAGCCTTGGCTCCAAAGACCAAGCACTTAATCATATCCAGCGGATTCCGAACCCCTCCACTAACCAAGAGTTCAGCCTTGTCTTTCCAGTCTTGGGCATTGAGAAGGGCCTGCATGGTGGACTGCCCCCATTGATTGAGGTAATCACGTTGACCACTGCGACGATTTTCGATATAAGCAAAGCTGGTACCGCCACGACCCGATATGTCCACTGTACGAACACCCAGTTCATAGGCTCTTTCAATGGTCTTCACATCCATTCCAAAGCCGACTTCCTTTAGGACAATCGGAACAGGAATTTGCTTGCTATAGTCTGCCAGATGCGATTGCC
This sequence comes from Streptococcus humanilactis, assembly GCF_019448275.1. GTDB lineage: Bacteria > Bacillota > Bacilli > Lactobacillales > Streptococcaceae > Streptococcus > Streptococcus humanilactis. The sequence continues at coordinate 52,168 of NZ_JAHXBZ010000006.1, forward strand.
AGCTTCTGAACTTCCTTTCTCCCTCTGGCATGAGTAATTCCTGCATAACATTGACATGCACTTGTAGGAGAAGAGGATTCATCTCTTCTACAGTCCGAAGTCCTAACTCGACAGGCTTGTCCAATCCAATATTGGTTCCAAGAAGGAGATTTGGATGATCATACTTGACAGAAAAAGAGTCATCTGCTGGATCTTTGAGGGCTGCGCTATAAGAACCTGTTACAAATAAAATACCACAGGCTTCCGCCACCTGAGCTAGTTTTTGATTGATTTCTTTACCTTTTTCACTCCCACCTGTCATAGCATTGATATAAAAAGGAAAGTCCCACTTTCGACCAGCAAACTCTGTCGACAGATCGATTTCATCCAGGTCGTAAAGAGGCAAGGAAGAATGAATCAACTCCACCTCATCAAAGCTATTATAGGAACTTTTCTGCTCAAGGGCATAGCGGATGTGCTCATCCTTACGATTTGTCGTCATGTCCTATCCTTTCTTGGTATAAGAGCTCAATCCCCAGATCAGCCCAACGATTTTTTAAGGTTTCGGTTGATTGCACATCAAAACTCAAGGCAATCCCACAGTCACCACCACCAGCGCCGCTACTCTTAGCAACAGCTTGCAAATCTTGACTGGCTTCTTTCAACTGTCTAAGCGAAGGCGTGTAAATATCTGCGCTCAAGCCTTCCAAGAGCTTGCTGGCTGTTTCCACCTGCTTGATGATGTTTTCTGCTTTCCCCTGCTCCAAGACTTCTACCAAAGCAGATACCGTTGCTTTTGAGGAAGTTAAAAAATTCTGGTCTATGTTTTGCTTGATTCGCTTGACCATTTGACTCGATATGGCCACTTGCTTGGTCCATCCCACTAGGAAATCACATTCTAGGGCTGGTTTCACTTGCGAAATTGAAAATCCCCAATCACGCTCTAAAACTGTCGCCAAATTTTCTTCTTCCAACCAAGCAGCCACCTTCTGGCGATCAAATGACTGGTAGAGAACCAATTCCTCTGTCACAATACAGGCAATGTCCCCCATAGAACCATTGTTTCCGCGCTTGAGCAAGACAGCACTGGCCAGCTTGAACAAGAGATCCTGATCAACCGAAAGCTTATACAGAGCTAGCAGAGCCTTGATGACCAAAACAACGACGCTACCGCTAGAACCTAGACCAAACTTTTTCCCTTCTCGTTCCATTTTCCCACGAATTTCTAGAGAAAAAGGTCGCAAGGTTTGCCCATGATAAACGAGGAAGTCATTCATCAAAGCAATTGTTTCTTGAATCAAGCTGTAGGCAGGATTTGGTGTCAAATCCACTGCAAAATCAAACATATCTGAATAGATACGGTAGCTGTCAGAAAAAGCAATCTCGCCCTTCATATAGATGGGAATGGCCTTTATCAAGGCTAACTGCCCTGGCTCTAGAATAGCATACTCACCCGCCCAATAGAGTTTCCCGCAAGTTTTAACAGCAATCATCTTGGCTCAAATCCTTTGTTTTTGACACAATCAAGCGATAACGTTGACCGAAGATTTCTGATAAATGCTCCAAGTCTTTCTCCTGACAGAGGACCTTGACATTAGGACCAGCATCCATGGTAAAGTAGCCAGCTTCCCCTTGCTCACGAAGCTGGCGGACAAAGTCCATGGCTTCATAGCTTGCATCCGTCAGATAAGAAAAGGCTGGTGATGCTGTTTCTGTCGTAGCGTGCATAGCCAGGGCATTTTTCTCCGTTAACTCCCCAACCTTGGCAAAGTCATTTTCCTTGAGATAAGCCAGCATATCCTGATAGTCCTTCTCAGACTGACGTACCCAGTCATCAAAGGTCGTCGAAGTTTCCACACAGAGTTTCATCCCATCACGACTAGAGATTGGTTTTTTCTTGTCCTCCAAGACCAACATAATCATAGCTAGTTTCAAGTCTGTCTCTACAGGGTAAATTTCTCCACTATCCTTATCCCATGCACCTAATGGTCCATAAAAACTCCGAGAGGAAGATCCTGAGGCAAACTTAGCCTCCTGTGCCAACTGGCTCCGAGTCAATCCAAGCTGAAAATAAGCATTACAAGCCTTGACCAAGGCAGACAAACCACTAGAACTTGAGGACAGACCCGCTGCCGTAGGCATATTGTTTTGAGTATCGATACGGACAAAGCCTTCTCCAACTGGACGGTAGCGGTCAATAATCTTACTCATCTTGGCATGCTCCGCCTCATTTTGTAGCTGACCATTGATATAAAAGGCATCAGAAGTCGCATCCGTCGGTAAAGACGATAAGGTCGTCTCTGTGTACATATTTTCCAAAGTCAGAGAGATACTGCTAGTAGCAGGCACCATCTCTTTTTCTTTTTTCTTTCCCCAATATTTGATAATGGCAATATTTGCGTAGGAACGTACTGTTACAGGCTCTCTATCCATGTCTGAACAGCTCCTTTCTCTTCTAATCTTTCTGCTAGTTCTTGTGCATATGTCAAATTGTCTGCCAAGGCTATGATACAGCCTCCAAGCCCACCACCGCTCATCTTAGCACCCAGAGCACCATGGTTAAGAGCCGTTTCAACCAGATGGTCTGCCTCAGGGCTACTGACCCCAATTTCTTTTAAATGCAAATGCGCTTGACTGAGGATTTGCCCCAGTCCTTCAGCATCTTTTTGTGAAATCGCATCTTCTGCTTGCTGTGTCAATTCTCCCAAGGCATGCAAAAACGGTAGGGCATCCTTGCCCTTGTTTTGAACCACTTGGATGGCTTCACGAGTGTGACCATAAACGCCTGTATCTGCAATCACCAAATAGGCGGATAGATTCATCTCAAGCTCTGTAAATCCTACATTCTTAATAAAGCGAATAGGTTGGTCACTGAGACAGGTCTTAGCATCCAAACCACTCGGATTCATATGGGCAATCATCTCCGCCCGATTGACCAAGATTTCTAGTACATCATGAGGCAGTTCTGCCTGATAGTAGGCAAATACCGCACGAATGGCCGCTATGCTGATAGCTGCTGACGAACCCATTCCCCGTTTTTCAGGAATAGCCGAGTCAATCTCACAGCGAATACAAGCATCCTTGATATTTAGATGTTCAAGTGAAGCATACACCGCCATGGACAAGGTATCCTCCTCATAAAGGCGCCAAGGACTCGCTGCAGGAACTACCTTACAAGTCACCTCTACCTCCAAAAGAGGCAGGGAAATGGCAGGATAACCGTAAACGACCGCATGCTCCCCTATTAAAATAATCTTACTATGTGCCTGACCGACACCAATTTTTTTTGTCATTTTTTCCTTTTACTAGACGAAAAAGCCGTCTCATTTTTCATACAAGTATTTGTTCTTTCCTATCTATTTTATTATATTTTCACAAAAAAAGCGATTGTTTCCTTCACAATCGCCTCTTTCATTATTGAACCCATTCGCCATTATAATTGACAGAATAGCCATCTACAGTGGTATTCACTGCCAAAGCACCTAAGCTATAAGCATAGTACCACTTACTACCGACCTGGAACCAGCCAGTTGCCATAGCTCCTGATGAACGGAGATAGTACCATTTGTTACCAAGGTATTGCCAGCCTGTTTTCATATCACCATTTAGCTGGTCTAAATAATACCAAGTTGAGCCGTCTTGATACCAACCAGTTGCCATTGCACCTGATGAACGGAGGTAGTACCACTTATTGCCAATTTGCTTCCAACCAGTTTGCATTGTAGCAGTTGTTGGATCTAGATAGTACCAAGTTGAGTTATCATTGACCCAACCACGCACTAGCTCCCCAACCGTCAAACTGTCGATACGAGCATCGAAGCCACTATCCTTCTGTAAATAATACCAATGTCCTTCGTCAGAAATCCAACCAGTTTTTAAAGTGTGATAGCTACGCTGATCTTCAAAATAATAGACTCGTTTCTCTGCTGGACTATCATATTGTTCCCCATGGTGTTTGTTGGTATTGGTAGCAGTTTTTGCTTCTAAAACTTGCTTGCCAACAAATTCTTGTAGGACCCCATCTTTACCAAAGTAATACCATTGTGGCATTGGCATAGATTCTAATCTTAAACCATTTGGGTAAGGACCAATGGTACTTCCTTTAGATGGAAACGGGATGTATTGCCAGCCAACAACCATCTCTCCTGATACATGATCAAAATAATAGGCCTTGCCATCAATCACTCGCCAGGACTTTTCTTTGATGTCACCCTTCTTGTAGTAGGTTCTACCATTTTCTTGGACAAATTGCCAACCTTCTGAATCAGCATCATCCGCCAATACTGCACTTGTTGCCAGTAAGCTAAAGAACAAGACTGCTAATGCGATTTGCATCAATTTTTTTATTATTTTCATTAGACCTATCCTCCATAGCTGATTATAGCAAAGACCAAACTGCATGTCAATATATAAAACCCCCTCCAAAAAAGCAGTTACATAACTGTAACTGCTTTTCTATTCTTGCATGGTGTAACCGACACCACGAACGGTTTTAATGTAGCTTTTCTGACCTTTTACATCCAGCTTGCTACGTAGATAACGGATATAGACATCTACGATATTCGTTTCGGTTGCACTTTCATACTTCCAGACACTTTCCAACAACTGCTCACGAGTCAGAACTTTCTTGCTTCCCATAAGAGTAGCCAAAAGGTCATACTCACGACGGGTCAGAGCAATCATCTCTTCGCCACGATAAACGGTATGATGTTCTACATCCATACGCAGATTGCGGTAAGACGTTGGAACCTTCATCTGACTACAGTGTTGGTCGATAAAGTCCCGACCTCGGAAAATCGCTGAAATACGAGCCACCAAATTCTCAATAATAACTGGCTTATAGATGTAAGAAACGGCAAAGCGTTGGATTGCCTCAATCTGATCTTGCAAGTCTTCGCGATGGTCCAAGACCATAATGACTGAAGCCGGTTTAGTTCGACTCAGCTTGTCTGCAAAATCCTGGGCTGTCATATCCCCCAGATGAGCATTCAATAAAATCAAGTCATAGTCTGTCTGAAGAGCCATGGAGAGGGCTTTTTGCCCCTCCTCAACCTGATCAACTCGGTATTGCTCTTTTTGGAGTTCCAAACTTAAAAAATGAGCTAGATTTCGTTCTTTCTCAAGTAATAAAATCCGTTTCCCCATGGCAGACCTACTTATTTTTCGTCATACCAAGAGTAGTGGAAGGTTCCTTCTTTGTCTTTACGTTGGTAAGTGTGGGCACCAAAGTAGTCACGTTGTGCTTGGATCAAGTTAGCTGGAAGGTCAGCTGAACGGTAGCTATCAAAGTAAGTAATAGCTGCTGAGAAGGTTGGCACTGGTACACCAGCTTGAACAGCAAGAGCTACGATGTCACGCACTGCTTGTTGGTACTTAGCAGTAACATCCAAGAAGTATTCATCCAAAAGAAGGTTGGCAAGGTCTGCATCACGGTTGTAAGCATCTGTAATCTTTTGCAAGAAACGAGAACGGATGATACAGCCATCACGCCAGATAGATGCGATGTCCGCAAATGGCAAGTTCCAGTTGTTTTCTTTAGAAGCTACACGCAATTGAGCAAAACCTTGTGCGTATGAAATGATTTTTGAGAAGTAAAGGGCTTGACGGATTTTTTCAATCAACTCAGCCTTATCTCCTTCAAATTTGAAGGCAGCTGGTTTTGGAAGAACCTTGCTAGCATGCACACGTTCTTCTTTGTAAGTAGAGATGTAACGTGCAAATACTGACTCAGTGATGAGTGACAATGGCACACCAAGGTCAAGTGATGATTGGCTAGTCCATTTACCAGTTCCCTTGTTGCCTGCAGCGTCAAGGATGTAGTCTACGATTGGTCCGTCTTGGCCTTCATCGTCTTTACGACTCAAGATATCAGCTGTGATTTCAATCAAGTAGCTGTCCAATTCACCCTTGTTCCACTCAGTAAAGATTTCAGCCATATCTTCTGCAGAAAGGCCCAACAGGTGTTGCATCAAGTCATAGCTTTCTGCGATCAATTGCATATCACCATACTCGATACCGTTGTGAACCATTTTCACATAGTGACCAGCTCCATCAGGACCGATGTAAGTCACACATGGTTTGCCATCTTCTGGTGCTTTAGCTGAGATTTCTTCAAGAACATCCGCAACCAATTCGTAGGCCTCTTTTTGTCCACCAGGCATGATAGAAGGACCTTCAAGGGCACCTTTTTCACCACCAGAAACCCCAGTACCGATAAAGTTGATACCTGAGTTTGCCAATTCTTCATTACGACGGATTGTATCTTTGTAGAAAGTGTTTCCTCCGTCGATCAAGATATCACCCTTGTCAAGGTGTGGAAGAAGGGCTTGAATTGTAGCATCTGTACCAGGTCCAGCTTGAACCATGAGCATGATACGACGAGGTTTTTCGATTGAATTTACAAAACTTTCAACGTCATAGCTTGGTACAAAGTTCTTTTCAGGATGGCAAGCAATTACATCTTCAGTTTTTTCTTTACTACGGTTGTAGATAGCAACTGTGTAACCACGAGATTCAATATTAAGGGCAAGGTTACGACCCATTACGGCCATACCTACGACACCAAAGTTAGCTTTTGTCATTTGACACTCCTCTTATTTAATTTGTTTTATTTTATCATTTTTACTTTTGAAAAGAAAGAATTTTGTAACGGCTACTTAGAAGTCCAAGGCATCCGCATGTCCAGAACCATTTCCAACAAAGTATCCTGTCTTACAGTTAAGGGTAAAGAGATAGGTTCCATCCGGCTTGTAGAGGTTATAATAACCATTGCCATTAACGATATTAACACGTTCGAGGATGTATTGGTTACCAGTGATATAACCACGTGAACGTGAAGTCGCTAAAATTTGTTCTAAGACACCATCCGCAAAATCCCAGGCAGAGTTATTACTATCATCAATAGCAGACTGATTATAGGCAACACGACTAGCACTTCTTTGAACAGCAACCCCTGCACTCGAGAGACCCATATTAACTTCACTGCGACTACTTCTAGTCTCATTTGAACTACTTGGTTTTGTCTCACTAGTCGCATTTGAACTTGCTTGACTAGAACTGCTAGTTTGACTTGAACTTGAGCTAGAAGTACTTGTTTGCTGACTCTTACCAAGACTGATAGCCTTATCTAGCACTTTATCAATCTCAGTATTGCCAGTTTTAATATCTGTAAATTTAGCATCCGATTTGGCTTTGGCATTGGTATCCAGAACACCATCAACAATAGATGGTTTTTCAAATTGTGCATTGACATCTTGAATGGCCTTGATTTGCGTTGCTAGACTGTCATACTTAGATTTGGCAAGTGCATGTTCACGACTACCTTCCAGCTTATCAAGCAAGGTCTTCAGTTGACTCAGTTTATCAAACTGGCTATTTTTCAAAGCTGTTTTATTGCTATCAGTGTAAAAGGCATCGTATTGGCTATTGAAATCTTCTAAAATCGGCTGAATATTCTGCTCGCTAGACGCTGATTGAGAAGTTTGGATTTCCTGTGTTGAGCGATTCACTTGACGGTAAACATAATAAGCAGTTCCAAGGATAAGAACCACTAGCGCTGCTAGGATCCCGTAAATCAACCATTTCTTCTTACTTTCTCCATCTTCACTATCCGGAACTCGAGAAAGTATTGGAACCTCTTCTCCTTCAAACAATTGTACTTCTTCAGTCTCAAACTCTTCGACAGGGGGAACTTCTGAATCGCGTATGAATTCTAAATCATCTAACTGATTCAAGTCATCTTCCTGTACTGAGGACTCAACTTCTGTCTCCTCACGAAGCTCTTGAAGCAAATTATCCAGAGTCTGAGGCTCCTCTACCTCTTCTTTTTCGACTAACTCCTCTTTTTTGTATTGACGAGTCGCAAACTTATCTGCCTCAATTTCATCTTTATGTTGCTTTACATACTTGTCTAAGATAGAATCTCCAGGCAAGACTCCTGCTTCCACTTCTTCATTTTTACGAATAGCTTGACCAACTGTTAACTCTTTTGCTTCATCAAAATCAAATCGTGGTTCTTGGTTTTCTTTTCGCGGTTCTTGGACTTCTTTTTTATGACGATTCCGTCTTTTCTTACTCATGAGTATTCCTTTCTATTTTAACTCTTGGCGTTTAACACGCTGACCAAAATATTGATACAGATCTACTTTCAAGGTTCCGTTGTATAACTTACGTTTCTTATCCGCCTGACTACCGTACTTGGTCTCAAAGGCTTCATCACTAGTTAGGATAAACTTACTCCAAGTTTTTAGCGGTGCAAATACTTGCCCCATTTCAGCATAAAGCTTGGTAACTCCTGCATCATCTGATAAACGTTCTCCATAAGGCGGATTGGAGATAATCACGCCATTGATTTTATCAGAACGTAAATCCTGCACGCGCATCTGCTTAAAAGTAATGTCTCCTGCAACACCAGCTGCCTGGGCATTGGCCTTAGCAATTTCCACCATACGTGCATCAATATCACAGCCCATGATATCCAGTTCCAGCTCACGATCCACTTTTTTAGCCGCCTCTGTGCGCACTTCTTGAATCAAGCGATCGCTAATCCAGTTCCATTCTTCAAAAGCAAAAGAGCGACGAAGTCCTGGAGCCATCTTTCGAGCAATCATAACTGCCTCAATACAGAAAGTCCCCGAACCACAGGTCGGATCAATCAAAGGCTTATCTGGATACCAGTTAGAGAGTTGTAAAATGGCTGCCGCCATGTTTTCCTTGATAGGAGCGCCACCCTTTTCCGTACGATAACCACGTTTAAAGAGGCTAGACCCGGTCGTATCAATCATGATAGTTGCCACATCTTTGAGAATAGAGACCTCAATCTTAAACTCTGGGCCATTCTCCATCAGAGGAACACCTTCTGGGCGGGCATAGTGTTTCTGCAATTTCTTGACAACAGCTTTCTTAGAAATAGCCTGAACACTCGGCTCATTGTGAAGTTTAGATTTAACACATTTGGCCTTGGAAATCGGGAACCTAGCTCCGAGTGGTAAATAATTTTCCCAATCTAAAGCAAAAACTCCCTGAAACAGCTCTTCAAAAGTCTTAGCTGGGAAAGTTCCTACGATGATCTTGATACGATCTGCTGCCCTAAGCCAGAGGTTGGTTTCAATAATAGCTCTCACGTCTCCTTGAAAACGAACACGTCCATTTTCAACCTGACAATCGTAGCCCAACTCTCGCACTTCTCGTCCCACAACAGCTTCAAGACCTGCTGCCACAGTTGCAATTAAATTAAATTCTTTTTTCATGTTACAGTCTTGCAAGACCTTTCTATATGTCCACTTTAAAAAATGAGGTTGAGAAAATTTCTCAGCCCCAACCTATATGCAATTTTCTATAAGCCATGTTTTGTTCCAGAAGTGACTAGGACCACTTCCTTCGATAATCATCTGTCTACCACTAACAGCTCCAGCTGATAGCAGTCAGAATACTACGTTCGTTTCCGCGTACTCCATGCCCCGACCAAAATTTGGGTTGCTAGCTTGAGGGGTTTACCGCGTTCCACTCTCTCCGTTTCCAGAAAGACTCCGTCACTGTGGCACTTTCAAGCCTACTCTGGCCTATCCAAGGACTTAGCCATTTCAACTGCCGTAACGATTTCTCGTCCCTAGGCTTATGGTTTCGCCTAGCACAAACACTACAGGCATCACAGCCTGTGCTAGCATGGACTTTCCTCATGAGAAGCAACTCTCCTCACGCGATTATCCAAAAATTGCACACCTCAAATAACTACTTAGAAATCTGAGTTATCTAAAATTTGTTTACCAAACACTTCTTTTTCAAGACGATTCAAGCGTTTCAAAATATCAAAATTCGTCATAGAACTTGTAGTTGCCGCTTCAAGGGGTTCTGCTTGAACTGGTGAAGGTTTCGGTTTACGAGCCAGTTCTTCCTTCAAATCCGCAATTTCCTGACGAAGTGACTTGACCAAGGCAGCATAGGTTTCATAATCCTTAATGACATCGTCTAAAAACTCATCAACTTCTACCTTGCTATACCCACGGACTTCACGCCCAAACTCTTGTTCAAAAATATCTTTCGCTGAAAAAATAATACTTGCCATGTCTCTCTCCATTCTCGCTTGCTAGTATTATTATATAAAAAAAGCCAAACAAAAATCAAGGTCAAAGCTTCAATTTTCGGAAAAATTTTCAGCAAGTTCATTTAGCTGATCAAATGTTAATCTCTTTATAAAATAGTCCTCTTGGTTTTTCATCTTTTGGTAAAAATAAGCTAATTTCGTTTCATTTTCCTCATCATAAAAAAGATAAGAACTATTCGTATTTTCCAGTAAAAACTGCTGGTAGTCTCTTAACTGCCACTTGTGTTCATAGCGAGGATAGGCATATTTGACAAAGTCTACCTGCTTAAAACGACTCAGTTTCATCTGATTGCCTTCATTCCAATTTTCCCCATGGGTTTCAAAAGCAAAAATAGTGGCCAACTGGAAATCGTACTCTGTCTTCATCTCCTGAGCAACCTCTAGAACCCAATATTCAAAGCCCAAAGTCCCTGTAAATACAAGCCAAGTCACCCCATCTGCTGCCATAGCTTCTAAATCTTTACGTATCGCTTTTTTAATCAATTTAAGACGAGGATCCTTGTCAGAAAACAAACCCAAATCAAAAGCAGAATAGCCTAAAACCAAAGCTGTAGTCATTTTTAACCCTTCCTGTGCAAATTTATGATATAATAGAGTGATGTTATTGTACCAATAAGGAGAATTATGGTCAACTATCCTCATAAAATTTCATCACAAAAAAGACAAACATCTCTTTCTCAATCCAAAAATTTCGCAAATCGAGGAATGTCTTTTGAAAAGATGATCAATGCTACCAACGACTACTATTTGTCTCAGGGCTTGGCTGTTATACACAAGAAACCAACTCCTATTCAAATCGTACGAGTGGACTATCCACAACGAAGTCGTGCCAAGATTGTTGAAGCCTATTTTCGACAAGCTTCAACGACAGACTATTCTGGCGTTTATAATGGATATTACATCGACTTTGAAGCTAAGGAAACAAAACAAAAACGTGCGATTCCGATGAAAAATTTTCATCCACATCAGATTCAGCATATGGAACAAGTCCTTGCCCAACAAGGAATCTGCTTTGTCCTTCTTCACTTTTCTTCCCAGCAAGAAACCTACTTATTGCCGGCATTCGATTTAATTCGCTTCTATCATCAAGATAAGGGACAAAAATCAATGCCACTTGGATACATACGAGAATACGGTTACCAGATAAAACTAGGGGCATTCCCACAAATTCCCTATCTCGATGTTATCAAAGAACATTTACTAGGTGGTAAACAAGATGAATAAATACATTCTTATGCGAATATTAAAGTATATTGGAATCTTTTTCCTAACTCTCTTTATCGCATTATTTCTATTGGGCGGAGGTGTTTTCCTCTATTTTGTAAGTAAAGCTCCAGCACTATCAGATAGTAAATTAGTTGCAACAACTTCTAGCAAGATTTATGACAATAATAACGAACTCATTGCCGATCTGGGCTCTGAACGCCGAGTAAACGCTCAGGCCAACGAAATTCCTACTGATTTAGTCAAAGCTATCGTGTCTATCGAAGACCATCGCTTCTTTGACCACAGAGGGATCGATACGATTCGGATTATGGGAGCCTTCTTACGTAATTTACAAAGTAATTCTTTACAGGGGGGATCAACCCTAACCCAACAGTTGATTAAGTTGACCTATTTCTCAACATCAACTTCGGATCAAAACATCTCCCGAAAAGCACAAGAGGCTTGGCTAGCTATCCAATTGGAACAAAAAGCTACCAAACAAGAAATCCTTACCTACTACATCAATAAGGTCTATATGTCAAATGGTAATTATGGAATGCAGACAGCAGCCCAAAATTACTATGGAAAAGATCTAAAGGATTTATCTTTACCTCAATTAGCTTTGCTAGCAGGTATGCCTCAGGCCCCCAACCAATACGATCCTTACTCTCATCCGGAAGCAGCACTAGACCGTCGTAATTTAGTTCTTTCAGAAATGAGAGGGCAAGATTACATTAGTGCTGAGCAATATGAAAAAGCCGTCAACACACCTATCACTGATGGTTTACAAAGTCTTAAATCGGCTGCTACTTATCCAGCATATATGGATAACTATCTAAAAGAGGTTATTGAACAAGTAGAGCACGAAACTGGATATAATCTTCTTACTACTGGGATGGAAGTCTACACAAATGTAGACAAGGGAATTCAACAACGACTTTGGGATATTTACAATACAGATGAGTATGTCTCTTATCCAGATAATGACCTTCAAGTAGCCTCAACTATCGTTGATACTTCCAATGGTAAAGTCATCGCTCAACTTGGAGCACGTCACCAAGCAAGTAACGTTTCATTTGGTACCAACCAATCTGTGGAAACCAACCGTGACTGGGGATCAACCATGAAACCAATCACTGATTATGCCCCAGCCTTGGAATACGGTGTATACGATTCAACTGCAACTACTGTCCACGATATTCCTTATAACTATCCTGGCACAAGTACCCCTGTTTACAACTGGGATCGAGCATATTTTGGTAACATTAGCCTGCAATATGCCCTTCAACAATCTCGTAACGTGCCTGCCGTTGAGACACTAAACAAGGTTGGTTTAGACAGAGCCAAAAACTTCCTAAATGGTTTAGGAATCGACTATCCTGTAATACACTATTCAAATGCTATTTCAAGTAATACAACTGAATCTAGTAAACAATACGGGGCAAGCAGTGAAAAAATGGCTGCAGCCTACGCTGCATTCGCAAATGGCGGTATTTACCACAAACCAATGTACATCAATAAAATCGTCTTTAGTGACGGTAGTGAAAAAGAATTTTCTGACGCTGGTACAAGAGCTATGAAAGAGTCTACTGCCTACATGATGACAGAAATGATGAAAACAGTCTTGACATCTGGAACAGGTTACAACGCCTATCTGCCTGGAATTCCTCAAGCAGGGAAAACAGGGACTTCTAACTATACAGATGAAGAAATCGAAAATCATATCAAGATGAATCAACTTGTAGCACCTGATGAACTGTTTGTCGGTTATACTCGTAAGTATTCAATGGCCGTTTGGACAGGTTATAGCAACCGTCTCACTCCTATTCTAGGCGACGGTCTCACAGTTGCTGCTAGAGTCTATCGCGCTATGATGAGCTACCTTGCTCAAAATAACCATCCTGGAGATTGGACAATGCCTGAAGGACTATACCGAAGCGGCCAGTTCGTATTCCAAAATGGAGCAAGAAATACATTAAATACTCCTGACACACAACAAACACAATCAGAAGTAGAGAATCCCTCTACCACAAATGAAAATACAAGTACACAAGTAACACCTACTCCTGGTCAACAATCAAATAATCCTGCTCCAACGAATCCAAATCAGGGACAGCCTGGCCAACAAATCCAACAACAACCACAGGCCCCTCAATTTCAACAACCACAACAGTAAACACAAAAAATCCTGAGAGTTAGAAATTCTCAGGATTTTTTTACTACAAGATAGCTAATACTCAATAAAAATCAAAGAGCTAACTAGGAAAGTTAGCCACAAGCAACTCTAAGCACGGATTTGAAGTCATCAGATAGAACTGACGTGGTTTGAATAGATTTTCGAAGAATATAAAGGAGTCGGCTACAAACCAACTCCTTTACCTTTATTTCACATGTTTTGCAAGTTCTTCTTGCGCTTTTTTATTGGATTCTTCTTTTTCTTTCATCCATTTTTCTTGAGCTTTTTGATATTCATCTACAGTGACTGCCTTATCTTGAAGTTCCAAGTATTTGTATAGGAGTGGATCACTTGTCCCCTTGTTACCAGAGAAGGCAAACGGCATCGTAAATGGTACCATCTTAGACAAGATTGGGCGACCAGTAAGTGTTGTTGTTGGGATAATCAAGGCACTATCTGTCAACCAAGCTTGGGCTGTAGCATATTTATCATATCGTTTTACTACATCTGTTGTCTCATTTCCAGCTTCGGTTACTAATTTCTCATAGTCGTTTAGACCTACAGTTTTAGCTGCAGCATTATCTGTACCAGAATCGAAGCCAAGGTAGGTTTTAGTGTTTTCACCAACTGATGGTTTGATAATATCGAGATAAGTTGATGGATCCGCAAAGTCTGGAGACCAACCAACATTATCTGAAATATCCCAATCTTCCCCAGCTGCTGTTTCAGCAAAGTAGGTAATATTCAAGACTTCATCTTTTTGTAGTTGTTGAATATCAATTACGACATTATCTGTACCCAAGGTTTCTTCAACCGATTGTTTGAAAGATTGAACACGTTGAACTTTTGTAGTTGCTGTCTGGTCAACTGGCATATCCAAATGAATTGGGAAGGTCACGCCTTCTGCCTGTAAAGCTGACTTAGCCTTGGCAAATTCGGCCTTGGCTTTTTCTGGATTGTAGAGACCATCTTGTGCATCAGCCAGATTAACATCCTTCCATTCTTCCCCATAGGTTACTAATTTTTCTTTGACCATATCGCCAAAGTTTTTCCCATCTGCTTGAACAAATGTTGGTGGTACAAAGAGATTACGCAAGATTTTGCTTGCACCACTGGCACCGTTCACTTGTGAAGCATATGCTGTACGATCAAAACCAAAGGCAATAGCCTGACGGAAATCCTTGTTTAAGAGAGCCTTTTTAGTAGATGTCTTTTGTTCGTCGCTAGTCTTAGAAGTATATTTATAGGACTGACGATCAATATTTGTTCCCACTAGATACGTAGTCGAGTCTTGTTGAGTATAGACAATATTGTCTTTCATACTCTTCTCAAGCTCTGCGAAACTTGCACTTGTTGGATAGAGACGAGCTGCTGTAAAGCTTCCATCCTTAAAGTTTTCTGCTGGTTTGCTGGTATCTTGACCATCCCAGAATGACAATTTAATCTTGTCAACATGAACATTGTCCTTATCCCAGTAGTTAGGATTTTTCGCAAATTCAACGGAAGATTTAGCCACAAGAGATTTTAACAAATAAGGACCATTATACAAGATACTGCTTGGATCCGTAGCTTTGGCAAAATCATCCCCTTTTGAGTTCAAAAATTCTTCATTGACTGGCGCAAGTACACCCATAGTTGTTTTAGAATTCCAAAAAGTTTCAGGTTTGTTCAAGGTGTATTGGACCGTTTGATCGTCAAGGGCTTTAATCCCGACTTGAGCAAAGTCTGTGGTCTCACCTTTTGCATAGGCATCTAGACCTTTGATTGAATCTTGTACCAAGTAAAGGGCTTGCGATTTCTTATCTGTTGCATATTTAAGACCTGTCACAAAATCCTGAGCCTTAACAGGAGCATATTCTTCACCTTCAGATGTGTACCACTTGGCATCCTGACGAATCTTATAAGTGTAGGTCAAACCATCTTTAGAAACTGACCAGTCCTCTGCCATAGAGGGAACAAGATTCCCATAACGGTCATTTTCAAGCAATCCATCAATCACATTACTAGTAATGTTTGAAGTAGCTGCCTTACTGGTTGTTAAGTAGTTGAGATTATCTGGGTCTGTCTCGTAGGTAAATGCAAAAGTCTGCTCACCTTTAGTAGCTGAACCACCAGAACAAGCCGCTAAGACACCAGCTGCTAATAAAGTCACTCCCGCAAGAGCCAATACTTTTCTTGTTTTCATAGTCTTCTCCTTTGTTTTTTTATTCATTATAGACCCTTTTTCAAGTCCTGTCAATACAATTTTCAGAATTTTAGAAAATTATTTTTTAAACAACAGATTTGTAAAAATATGAATAATATCAAAAAATCCCTTAACTACATTAGGTAGTCAAGGAATTATCAATCATATTTCTAAAAAGCAACTGGGGAACAGTCTTAGTTCTTTAATCTAACTCATTTCTTACACACTGCAAGGCTGCTCCAATTACTTGGTGCATATCATAATAACGATAGTGTCCTAAACGACCACCAAAGATAACATTCCCTTGCTCATCAGCTAATTTTTTATATGATTTATACAAATGATTATTTCGATCATTATTTACTGGATAATAAGGCTCATCACCTTTTTCCCATGTTTTAGAATGCTCTTTAGTAATGATAGTCTTTGCTTGATTCCCAAACTCAAAATGTTTGTGTTCAATAATACGTGTATATGGAGTTTCTGCATCTGTATAGTTCACAACTGCATTTCCTTGATAATTCTCCATATCCAGGGTCTCATTTTCAAAACGAAGACTACGATACTCTAGTTCACCCAACTTATAATCGAAGAATTCATCAATCATACCGGTAAAGACAATCTTAGGGAAGTCCTTCATATATTTCTCTTTATTCGCAAAGAAATCAACATTTGTTTCTACATCAATGTTTTCATGATCCAACATTTGTTCAACTATCTGAGTATAACCACCAATTGGAATTCCTTGATAGGTATCGTTAAAATAGTTGTTATCATAGGTCAGGCGTACTGGCAAACGGCGAATGATAAAGGCTGGAAGTTCCGTAGTTGGCTTGCCCCACTGTTTCTCTGTATAGTCCTTGATTAATTTTTCGTAGATGTCTGTACCTACAAGAGATATCGCCTGTTCTTCCAAATTTTCAGGAGTTTTACCATTTAAAACCGCACGTTGCTCATCAATCTTAGCTTGTGCTTCTGCTGGCGTTACAACTCCCCAAAGTTTATTGAAAGTATTCATATTGAAAGGAAGGTTATAAATCTCTCCCTTATAGTTTGCAACTGGAGAGTTTGTATAACGGTTAAACTCTGCAAACTGATTTACATAATCCCAAATCTCCTTATCAGAAGTATGGAAAATATGAGCACCATACTGATGAACTTGAATTCCTTCCTCTTCACGAGTATGGATATTACCCGCGATATGATTTCGTTTTTCAATGACTTTTACTTTTTTTCCTTTTAAGGCTGCTTCATGGGCAAAGACTGCACCAAAAAGACCAGCACCAACGATAAGATAATCGTACATCTTAAGCTCCTTTGGAGTTTATTACCTGCCTCTTTTATTAGACTAGAAAATCATTCTATCTTAATTGGTAAACTCTTCTTTATCTATAAAAATTCACTTATTTCATATTACATTTAGCATAAAATGAAATAAGCGAATTCTACTTTGTTTGCATGCAATTAAAAATCAATTTCTAAGGATGTTTCAAATAACTGTGTAAGAGGCATAATTTCACCATATCGTAAAAAATGACAATGAGATACTTATTGATTTCAATTCATTAACAGAATACGAACTAGACAAGTGAGTTCGTCTCCTTAACAAACACTTCCAAGCGTTTACTTTCCTCATTCAGTCATCGTAATCTACAACTTACATCATCAGATAAGTCATATTCACCATTTATAATAGGTAGAATATGTTGTTTTCCTTCTTCAGTCTTCTCTTCAATAAGCAAATTTTTAAAAATTACTGCCATTATTATCACCTCGCTGCAATTGTTAAAGTGTTGTTGCTTTATTCTATCAAACATAAGGCGCAAAAACAAGTCATAATCCGATAGAATGGCAATCCCCTCTACTGTCAAAGAAGCCATTTCTATCGAATTCGTTCAATTTTATTCCTGTTCTATTAAGAATTGATTATTTTATTAAAAATATACAATTCAGTTTTTCCGCCAAACTATTTTATCCACTATCCCTGTATAGCTCTGTATTATCTTAACAACTTTAGTAGAGACATTTTCCTCAACATAATCTGGAACCGGTAATCCAAAATCCTCATCTTCTGCCAAGCTAACAGCAGTTTCAACTGCTTGAAGAAGAGAATTTTCATCAATACCTGCCAAAATAAATCCTGCCTTATCTAGGGACTCAGGACGTTCTGTACTTGTACGAATACATACAGCAGGAAAAGGGTAACCTTGACTAGTAAAGAAACTACTTTCTTCTGGTAAAGTTCCCGAATCAGATACTACAACAAACGCATTCATCTGTAAACAATTATAATCATGGAATCCTAATGGCTCATGCTGAATCACACGTTTATCTAATTCAAAACTGCTCTCTTTTAATCTTTTCTTAGATCGAGGATGGCAAGAATACAAGATTGGCATATTATACTTTTCAGCTAATTTATTAATTGCTGTGAAGAGAGAGAGAAAATTTTTATCTGTATCAATATTTTCCTCACGGTGAGCTGAAAGTAGGATATATCCTCCTTTTTTCAATCCCAAACGTTCATGGATATCTGAAGACTCAATGGCAGATAAATTTTTATGTAACACTTCTGCCATAGGAGAACCAGTTACGTACGTGCGCTCTTTAGGTAAACCACACTCATGTAAATACTTTCGAGCATGTTCAGAGTATGCTAAGTTAACATCTGAAATAATATCAACAATTCGACGATTAGTTTCTTCTGGAAGACACTCATCCTTACAGCGATTGCCAGCCTCCATATGAAAAATTGGAATATGTAAACGCTTGGCAGCAATAGCTGATAGACAAGAATTTGTATCCCCTAAAATCAATAAAGCATCTGGTTTAATTTGATTCATCAATTTGTATGAAGTATTGATAATATTCCCTACAGTAGCACCAAGATCATCTCCGACAGCATCCATGTATACATCTGGAGTGTCTAAATCTAAATCATCGAAGAAAATACCATTTAAATTATAATCATAGTTTTGTCCAGTATGTGCCAAAACAACATCAAAATACTTTCGACATTTAGTAATAACACTACTTAGACGTATAATCTCTGGACGTGTTCCCACAATAATCAATAACTTAAGTTTGCCATTATCTTTAAAACGAATATCACTATAATCTGTCTTAATTTTCATTTATTTCTCCACTTGTTCAAAAAAAGTATCTGGATGGCTAGGATCAAATGACTCATTAGCCCACATTACAGTAACTAGATTTTCTGTATCGGAAAGATTAATAATATTATGTGCATAGCCCGGTATCATATGTATTGCCTCAATCTTATCGCCCGACACTTCAAAGTTCAGAATAGGATATTCTTGTCCGTTTTCATCCAGCCCTATCCTACGCTCTTGTATTAAAGCACGACCAGAAACAACCATGAAAAATTCCCACTTAGAATGATGCCAATGTTGCCCTTTGGTAATGCCAGGTTTGGAAATATTGACAGAAAATTGACCTGTATTTTCTGTTTTTAATAGTTCTGTAAAACTACCTCGTTCATCTATATTCATTTTTAGAGGAAACTTAAACTTATCTACTGGTAAATAAGATAGGTAGGTAGAATACAATTTCTTTTCAAATGATCCTTGAGGAATTTCAGGCATAACTAAACTATCAGGCTGTTTTTTAAATGTTTCTAATAGAGAGACAATCTCTCCTAAGGTTGCACGATGAGTCGTTGGTACATAGCAGTAGTTTCCTGATGGACTAGGTAAGATTTGTAATCCATCTAGATCACAACGATGAGGATTTCCTTCCAATGCAGTTAGACACTCTTGTATCAAATCATCAATATATAGCAACTCCAATTCTACACTTGGATCATTTACTTGAATAGGCAAATCGTGAGCTAGATTATGACAGAAAGTTGCTACAGCAGAATTATAGTTAGGACGACACCACTTCCCATAAAGATTTGGGAAACGGTAAACTAAGACAGGTGCTCCCGTTTTCTTTCCATATTCGAAGAAGAGTTCTTCCCCTGCTAGCTTAGATTGTCCATATACAGAGTTCGAAAATCGGCCTTCTAAACTAGCTTGAGTAGAACTCGAGAGTAGAACAGGACAAGTGTTTTCATACTTTTCTAAAATCTCTAATAATCTACTTGAAAAACCGTAATTTCCCTCCATAAATTCATCAGGATTCTGTGGACGATTGACACCAGCTAAATGGAATACAAAATCGGCCTTCTTACAATATTCTTCTAATAAAATCGGATCTGTATCACGATCATACTGAAAAATCTCTCCAATCTCTAAATTAGGACGAGTTCTATCTCGTCCATCTTTCAAAGCTTCCAGAGTACAGATAAGATTTTTTCCTACAAATCCCTTAGAACCAGTCACTAAAATATTTAATGGCATATTTTTCCCTCCATATACTTAATCTCGCTGAAAAATATCTCTTGTATAAACTTTTTCTAGCACATCATATAAAGATTTTTCCATCCGATTGGCAACAATCACTTGACTGCTAGACTTAAAAACTTCCAAATCATTAATCACCTGATTACCAAAGAAAAAGCTATGATCCTCCAATGTTGGTTCATAGATAATTACTTCTACACCTTTGGCCTTTAAACATTTTATAACACCTTGGATTGATGATTGACGGAAATTATCCGAACCACTCTTCATAGTTAAGCGGTAAACACCTATTATGATTGTTTGATTACCGTCTGAAAGCTCCAACGCCTTTTTCAAAATACGATCGGCAATAAAATACTTGCGAGTACGGTTACTTTCTACAATAGCTGTCATCATATTTTGTGGTACATCATGATAATTCGCCAGCAACTGCTTACTATCTTTGGGAAGACAATAACCTCCATAACCAAATGACGGATTGTTATAATGGCTACCAATTCGTGGATCTAACCCTACTCCGTCAATGATGGATTTAGTGTCCAATCCCTTCATCTCCGCATAGGTATCCAATTCGTTAAAGTAAGAAACCCGCAAAGCCAAATAGGTGTTGGCAAATAGTTTGACTGCTTCTGCTTCTGTTACACCCATAATTAAGGTCTCAACATCAGGTTTAAGTGAACCTTCCTGCAAAAGAGTTGCAAACCGCTCAGCCTGAACTACCTGCTCCGTATCTCTCAAATCTGCTCCAACGATGATTCGACTAGGATAGAGATTATCATAAAGTGCTTTAGACTCCCGTAAAAATTCAGGACTAAAGAGAATCTTAACTTGCCCAAAACGTGTTCGGAGACTTTCTGTATATCCCACAGGAATTGTGGATTTTATGACAATGGTCGCCTTCAAATTAACCGCAATAATCTGCTCAATAACTGCTTCCACAACAGATGTATCAAAATAATTTTTTTTACTGTCATAGTTAGTTGGGACAGCAATTATGACAAAGTCAGCATCTCGATAAGCTTCATTACCATCTAATGTTGCAACTAAGTCTAATTCCTTTTCCACTAAATAAGTTTCAATATCATCATCCTTAATGGGAGATTGGCGACGATTGATAAGCTCTACTTTTTCAGGAATAACATCTACCGCTATAACCTTATGATATTGCGCTAATAGAATTGCAATAGATAAACCCACATAACCTGTCCCTGCTACTGCTATTTTCATAGGATACCTCACTGATTTAAAGATGCTAATTCTTCCCTAATATAGGGCAAAAGTAAGAGTTTTTCCTTGACCTGCTCGACATTCCAGAGTTCTGTATTACTACTGTTAAACTCTGTTAAGGGATTGCGTTTGGCATCCCCTTCGTTGAAATACTTATCATAGTTAAGATCTCGATTATCGCTAGGCACACGATAAAAGCCGCCTAAATCAATGGCATTCGTACATTCTTCATTAGTCAACAACGTTTCATACATCTTTTCACCGTGGCGAATCCCGATTACTTTAAGATCTTGATTAGGTGCAAAAAGTTCCGTAACAGCTTGCGCTAACACTTCAATGGTACATGCTGGTGCTTTCTGTACTAGGATATCTCCTGTTTTTCCTTTTTCAAAAGCAAACAGAACTAGGTCTACCGCTTCTTCTAAGGACATAATAAAACGAGTCATACTAGGTTCCGTAATCGTTATAGGATTCCCTTGCTTTATTTGATCAATCCATAGGGGAATCACAGAACCACGACTACATAGAACATTGCCGTAGCGAGTTACACAGATTTTTGTCTGATCTTCTTTTACCGTCCTTGACTTAGCAACAGCAATCTTTTCCATCATAGCCTTAGAGGTTCCCATCGCATTAACAGGATAGGCTGCCTTATCTGTAGAAAGGCAGATGACTTGTTTTACTCCAGCTTCTATAGCTGCAGTTAGAATATTTTCAGTTCCTAGAACGTTAGTTTTGACTGCTTCCACAGGGAAAAATTCACAAGAAGGAACTTGTTTTAATGCAGCAGCATGAAATACGTAATCCACACCGATCATAGCATTTTTAACAGAAGCTAAATCACGCACATCTCCTAAGTAAAAACGTATCTTATCAGCTACTTCTGGCATTTTTGCTTGAAATTCATGACGCATGTCATCCTGTTTCTTCTCATCTCTTGAAAAGATACGTACCTCCGAAATATCTGTTCCCAAAAATCGTTTGAGAACTGCATTCCCGAATGAACCTGTCCCCCCTGTAATAAGGAGAGTTTTATTTGTAAACATAGTTATTACTCCTATCTATAATGATGATCGAACATTCTTTTTAAATAAATTTAAAACCAGATAATATAGCCAAGCAAAGAAAATTCCTAGCACTATCATTACAAATCCTGTCAAAAATTTACCAAATAATCCTAGCGAGATTCCAATTGATAAATAAAAGGATAAACCTAGTGATTCAAAAATTGGCCAATGAAAAATATAAATATAAGGTGATAATTTTCCTAACCAAAGTAAGGTAGGATGTGAAAAGAAACGCTGCAGCTTTTTAGAATGATACAGCAATAAAAACAAAATTGCGACCCCTAATGGTCTAAAAACTGGAAACAGTTTTAATATAGGAGATAGAGGAAACCACAATCCAATTCCAAATTGATTAATAAATGCCAGATAAAAACCAAGCACATACAACAAACGTCTATAATACACATTTGTAAACACACTACGTACAAGCCTTCCCAAGAAACTATTATCATCTTCTAATCCAGATAAAGTATCCCATACCAAGGCTCCCAAGACAAAATCTGCAATATTATAATTAATAGGAATCACTATAATATAAGCAATTAGATATAGATATTTTCTCTGATATAAAGGTTTATTCAGAACAACATGAGCTAAATAATAGATTAAAATAGAACCCCAGAACTCAGCCCTCATGGTCCAAAGAGGTGTATTATAAGTGTTTTTCCCAAAAATAAATATATCAAATAAAGCTTCTTTTAAAGCGGATACAATATCTACTTGATTTATAAAAAACTTAGGTGCAGCCTTGAACAAACCTGTCTGATGAAAAAAATCTGATATTTTTATTAAATCAAGTCGTAGTAAGAGGTAAGCAAAAAAGATTGCTGGAACTGTTAACGAAATCAATCTAACCCAATGCTTATATATATATACTTTAGATAGTTTTGTCCCGCCATAGATTTTTCTCGTGATTAAAAAACCTGATAAAATGAAAAAATAACGAACTGCCATATTTCCTTGACTAATTATATTAATAGGAGTTCCGACATACACCTTATCAAAAATAGAATAAATATCTTCCTTGTAAACGACATTTTCAAAAAACAAGAGAGAAATATGAGTAGTCAGGACAATGAGAGCTGCAAGGCCTCTCAGTCCATCAAAATATAATAAACGTTCTTTTTTCACTATTATTTCCTTTTCTTAAACTTGGACTTCAAACGATAAATAATTTCTTTTTCTAACAATTTAATCTTTCTCTTCAACCGATAGCCTACAGTAAGATTTTCCCCTTGGACAAAAGACTCCGTTTCTGGGAAATCCGATAAATCTAATGAATAACCCAAAAGTTCCTCCAAACGTTCTTTTTCAGGTTTAACAACTTTACCTCGAATAATCAACTTTCCTCTATTATAAGGGATAGGTTGGAACATATCATCCTCTAAAGCATAAAATTTCTCTTTCGTCAGGTAAGTTTTAAAGTTATGATAAATCTCAAATTCCCAAGGAGAGGGACTCCCCTTCATGAATTGGATCAAACTAGACTTCTTCCAAATAGCGCATTGAAGAGTTGTCTTATAGGGGGCATATTTCGTTCGTCTTATATAATGCTCAGCAATACGCTCAGGTGTATTCCCTCCAGATATTTGTGATAGGGCAATACTAGCAATACTTGTATCCTCTTCCATCAGAGACAGTAGTTCTTCTAATTCTTCAATTTTAGCTGGTTTTTCTACGATAAAGTCATCACAAAAAACAATGACTCGCTCTTCAGTAACTTGTTCCAAAGCAGTTGCAACACGATCTCCAAAAACTTCTTCCTGACCAATCAAAACCCTTACGCTAGGATCCGTGATTAACAATGGGCCATCTGATGATACATAAATGGATACCGTATGAGAAATATGCTGACGCATGGACTGGATGAGGAAATTGACTACCTGCTGATTAGTCTCGCAACTAACAATAAATAAAGCACAAGATGAATTAAACATGACTTCCCTCCAAGATGTCCATAATATTTTTTGCTGCACCTTCTAAGTTGTAATTGCCCATCAATTTTCGATCATAGAGAGCCACCTGAGCAAAATTTAATTTCAGAGCTTTATTCAGCTTACTGGCTAATTCTTCCTTATTCAATTCCTTCATTAGATAGCCATTTTTACCATCCTTTATAAATTCTAAAGCAGCATTACAACGATTAGTAGAAACAATAGGAACTCCTGCTGATAAAGCTTCTACAATAACCAAACCCCATGTATCACTATAAGTAGGTAAGACAAAGAGATCTACCACTCGCATTAGCTCTAAAATATCAAGTTTTTCTAAAAAAGGAATAATATGTATATTAGGAGGAATATCCGTTTCAAAAATTGACAATTCTTCTTTTGTCCCCCCAACCATGATTAGCTGTATAGAAGTGCCCGCTCTCTGTTCTTTCATAAAAGCAAGCAACTCAGAAACTCCCTTCTCTTTTAAAAATTTCCCAACAAAAAGCAAGGTTTTTTCTTCTTTTTTTATCTGATACTTGTCAAAAATAGTATCAGAATCTACAACAGCTACTCTTTTTAAATCATCCTGTGACAGAGTTGAAAATATGTGTCGTTTAATCTTTGCCTTGGGAGCTAATTGCTGTATATAAGCATCTGTTGGGGTATTGGTGCTAAGCACAAACTCCGCTTTGCTTAGAGCAACAGACTTAATAAAATCCAGCAGTCTTTGCTTAAGTGAGATATTACTATGATTTATTATACCATCAACAGAAATAGCATACTGCCGTCTTGTTAGCCACATACCACTCATCAAGAACATCTTTTCCCACCCAGTATAGCCATCAAAGAAGACCATATCCATCTCTTTCAACATTTGAAACGTCTGAAATAAACCTAGTTCTGTGATTGATTGGAGATTGGTGCGAACAGGTCGTAGCTTGACATACTCAGCCTTTACCCCCGCCTCAATTTCGTGCACATAAAAAAGAGTCACTTCTGCATGCTTGGCTAGCTCATCTAATAACATAACCCTAAAAGGAGCAATGTTATTGGTGATATAGGCAATTTTTTTCTTCGGCATCTGTTCCTCCTTCCTAATGACCCAAAAAAAAGCGGTCCAATTTGACTTTAAGTGCATATGAACGCCTACCTGATAAAAAGAGTAATCGAAGTCTGTGTACTGCAGAAATACCTGGCATCAGAAGAATTGGCAATCTATTTCCTTTATAGCGTGCTTCTTCTAGTTTCAATTCACGCTGAAGTTTAGTCTTCTGGTCTGCTGTTAAGTGATTGCTAAATCTCTCTAAAAAATCACGACGGATAATCTGACGGATATGGTATTTCTCATTAAAGAGAGCAAAAGTAGATGTCCTTGAAATAGAATTACCTTCGTGAACGCGATAATAAACTACAATATCCTCAATCAATGAAACATGATCTGCGAAATGTTCGATACAGCAACTCCACCAGGTATCTTCATTCGGATAAGTATCTGGTATAGGAAGAATAAAACGGTGCATGGCTTTTGATAGCAATGTCAATGGTCCACTAAAGTTACGTACGGTATTTTTCTTGGGTAATACCAAACCATCATATTTAGAAGAATCAGAAACCATCTTCATCCTAGCTCTTAAAGCTACCTTTTCTGCAGGATTCCACTTTTGCGCCTCCTTGTTCCACTTTTCAAAGGCATCCAATGGCAACTGGTCATCCGCTCCCATAAAATATATCCAGTCTCCTTTTACATACTGTGAAGCCAAGTTATAAGCTGGTACCTTGCCAATCTTTCCCGGACTCAAAAAGACGATTCGCTCATCTCCCATGATTTTTTCCTGTACAATAGTTGCCGTACCATCTGTAGATCCATCATTGACGATAATCAACTGAAAGTCAGTATAGGTTTGCTGTTGAATACTGGCAATAGCTGCTCCAATATTTTTTTCTTCATTATATGCTGGCATAATGACAGAAATCATACTTTTTTCCTACTTTCTAAATATTTTTTTATCATATTCCATAAAACTGGATTTCCTATATAAACATAAATCATAGTTGCGATAGCAAAGATCAACACACCAAACAGTATTTCGCTGACTAATAGTAAAAAGATAGTAAAACGTCCTAATAAGAATAAACGTAGCCAACCAATGGCTATGTACATAAAATAAGATAGTCCTCCAAAAATGAAAACATAACTCAATAATCCCTTTAGAGGAATCTCCTTCCGAATAGGATAAGTTTGATAAATACAAATCGATAATTCTGATATAATGGTGGCTGTAATAGAGCCATAGACTCCAAAATAAGGAATTAGGAAGACATTTAAAATAAGATTTAATCCACTTCCCACTACAATTGCCACTACATACACTCGCTCCATAGAATGAGGAATCAAATATTGATAACGAATTGTCCCACTCCAAGCGGCCAAGCAAATATAAAGAGATAAGCTGGGCACATAATCTGCAACCGATTCATAGGAGGTCCCAAAGAAAAATCCTACAAAATCCTTAGCAATTGCACTTATCCCGAAGGCTGTAGCTATTGATAGAGCAATAACTAGAGTAAAAGACTGATAAAAGAGCTTCTCCGCTTCTGCTCTTTTACCCCTGCTCAAAAGATGTGTTACTCGCGGAAACAAAACTATATTGAGTGAAGTAATGACTGTTTGCGGAATATCTGTAATCATCCTACTCGAGTAATACAAACCCACAGCAGCATAGGAAGCATAAATCCCCAACATAACCTTATCCATAGTTTGAAAAAGGGTATCTGCCAAAACAGGAATAAATAATAAGAATAAACCTTGATAAGCAAGTTTAATCTGTTTGACATTTACAAGATAAAACTGCTGTTTCAGAAAAACTGGAACAAATATTATCAACTGACTGACAAAAATTGTCCCTACCTTTATCAAAGTATAGATACCCAAATCTACCTCTGTATGCACAAAGATAAAAATCAGCACGGCTGATAGGAGATTAACGATAACATTTCGCATGGCAATTTCACGAAAACGTTCTAAACCTGACAAAAACCAAGTCATATCAAAACCAGCAGAAATCACATACAACATCTGGATCCAATATATATCCTGATTACTACTTACAAAGAAAGTCACGTATAAAAAGTATGCTAACATGGCTAGGGCTGTATTGAGTAGTTGTACAGTCAACAACGTAGCGTACTCATCATTGGATGCTATATCATCATGTCTTTTGAGAGAAATTTGCTTGCTTCCATACATACTAATTCCCATCAGGGTAAATGTAACAAAATAAGAAGCTACCGTATTGGTATATGTATAAATCCCTAACCTATCTGAAGAAAATACTCTAGTAATATAAGGAGTAACAATAAGTGGAATGACCAAAGAGGTCAGTTTATTGGCAAGGTTAAACACATAGTTCCACTTTAAACTAGCTTGTTCCAGAGTGCTCACCAACCTTTCTAAGTCTCGTATTTAAGAAACAGCCAAAAACTAACCAAAGAATAAAACTCTTAGCACCTGGTCCAAAAGGTGCATAACCTTCAAATAAAGAATTAATTGTGTACGAAAAAGCCAAGGCCAAAAAAGTTATGTAAAAACGGTAAGGTATGAAACGTTGCCATAAGGCATAGAGTATAGGAGATAAAGCTACCAGAATAACGGCAATTCCTACGATATAACCATAATTTAGGAGACTCTCTAAATAAAAATTATCCATATAATAATAACCAATACCTGTCAATTCATGCCCTGAAATCTCTTTAGCAAAGACCTCAAAATACACAAAACGATTGGAGGAGATATGATCCAAAGACAAACTCGACAATCGTGACTCAGATGTCACCATTAAAAAAAGATTATTGATAAAAAAATTATATACAGTAGAATTGAGTAAAAATATACCTATTACAGTAATAAAACCGATTATGCGTCCTAACTTACGATACCATGAAATCTGCTGAAACCATATATACACTATAGGCAAAGTCACCGTCGCTAAGAGAACTGCTCGTGACCGCATAAGAATACACATATAAATTAGTAGTCCGCTGCTAGCTAATAACAATACTTTTCTCCACAGTGCCCACTTGCGATTATATAGAGACAAGTTGAGAATAACTGCCGATAAAAAGATAGATGCTGCTGAATTCTTAGCTCGATAAACATAATCGATATTTGAAAAAGTATATCCTCGAAAATAGTGAAAATAAATATCCGCTGAAATCAGCAAAGATGCTCCCAAAAAAGTCACGGCAATGATTTTCCAATAATGAACAATCACATCAGCATTCCAGTAGCCTAAAACTAGAATTCCCACAGCCAAATAAAGTTGCTGAGACAAACCATTAAAGACATAAGATACTCCCGTAACTATATCTAACAAAGCAATAGTGCTAATTAAATAACCTATTGTTAATAAAAAAAATAGGAAAGATCGTTCCATGTCAATTCTAGAAAAAACAGACACTACTCCCAACAGGATCCAGAAAGGCATAATCAGAAGTTGTGTGGGTATCCCACTCAACTTCCAGATATAGGGAGTCTGCGATAAAATAGATAAGGCAATCGCTACCTGCAAAATATAAAAACGCAAACTACTGTTGGGAAAACAAACAAATTTCTTCCGGGATTCCATTCCTCCTCCTT
The DNA here is from genome assembly GCF_019448275.1 of Streptococcus humanilactis. Taxonomy (GTDB): domain Bacteria; phylum Bacillota; class Bacilli; order Lactobacillales; family Streptococcaceae; genus Streptococcus; species Streptococcus humanilactis. The sequence continues at coordinate 81,047 of NZ_JAHXBZ010000006.1, forward strand.
ACTATCGCCAACATGTTAGTACCTATGTACTTTTATTTGAAATTACAGCTAGTATACAATAGCTAATAAGTTATTAAGAACTTATTAGCTTACAGAAAATACTTAAATTTACTTACTAAACTTTCAAATCCTATAAATTGAAACGCCAAATCTCAGCAAATTTCTTTAAGAAAGCATCTATATTCCTAATACCACAAACAGTATTAATCATTAAAATTTTCATGAGGAAAATTCCTCTCTCAAATAATTTTCTAACTGTGTCATAAACTGCTCTTTTGAAAAGTGATTTTCATAGTAACAACGAGCTTGCTTTCCTAACTCTCTTTGTTCTTCCGTAGATAATATACTAAATTTACAAATATTTTGTGCCAATTGTTCCACATCTTGTTCAGGACTGACAAAACCACACTTTGCTTCTTCTACAATTGTTTTAGTATCTCCTGAAATTGCACCTATAATTGGTTTCCCTGCCGCCATGTAAGATTGTACCTTACCAGGTATTGTACGAGAAACTATCGAGTCTCCTATTAAAGAAACTAACATAGCATCTGATTTTTTATAAAAGGACGGCATTTCTTGCAAAGAACGTCTTCCATAGAAGGAAACATTCTCCAACCCCAATTCTTGCGCTAATGCTTGCATACGTAACAATTCCGTACCATCTCCAACAAAATGAAAATGAATTTTCTTGGGTAAATCGGTATTCTTTTCTATCAAGCTGGCAGCTTTCAAAATAGTTTCCAAATTTTGTGCTTTACCAATATTACCAGCAAAAGTTAAGTCAACACTTTCTTTATTAACTTTCGATTCATCAGGGATAAAAAGATCTTCTGCATATTGTGGCAAATAAGTAATCTTTTGTTCTAATATATCAAATTGTTGCACAAAATAATTCTTAAATGATGGACTAGTTACAAATATATAATCACTAGCTTGATAAACTTTTTTTGAGATAAATTTAAACAACTTAAAAATCAAGCCATCTTGTTTCACTCCACCTACAGTTAAACTATCTGGCCAAACATCCATACAATATAGAAACATAGGTTTCCTATATTTATTTTTATAAGCCATACCAGCCCATGCCATCATAACTGGAGACAATTGGTTAACGAATACACAGTCAAAATTCGATCCATCTTTCGTTTTATACTTTCCCAATAAAACTCCTATAGTTGAACTAATTGCAAAGCTAAAATAGTTCAACAGTCGATATACAACACTTTTCTTCCTAGGGATTGTGTAAGTACGATAAATCGTAACACCTTCTATAATCTCTCGTCTTTTTTTATTATAACGATAGTCTGTATATATTTTCCCTTCAGGGTAATTAGGAATCCCAGCCAAAACAGAGACTTCGTGCCCTTTTCGGACTAAATCTTCACAAATATCTGACAACCTGAATGGTTCTGGCTTATAATGCTGGCAAACAAACAGTATTTTCATTGTCCAATTTAACTTTCTTTCTTACCACTACCCTCTACAATACCTTTTCGTTTCAGTACGTAAGGTATTGTCTTAACTATACATCTAACATCCATTCTCAGAGACAGATGTTTAACATAGTAGCCATCTAACTCTGTCTTCATCTCAACAGACAAAGTATCACGCCCATTAATTTGTGCCCATCCAGTTAACCCTGGCAAGACATCATTTGCTCCATACTTATCTCTCTCTGCAATAACATCTAGTTCATTTATACCCGCTGGTCTAGGACCTACAATACTCATATCACCAATAAGAATATTAAACAATTGAGGTAGCTCATCCAAAGATGTTTTTCGTAAGAAAGCCCCTACTTTTGTAATCCATTGTTCTGGATTATGTAGGTTCCGAGGTGCCATGTTTTTAGGTGCATCTATTTTCATAGACCTAAATTTAAAAATATAGAAGTATTCTTTATGAATACCAAAGCGTTTTTGCTTAAATATAATCGGTCCTTCCGAATCAAGTTTAATCGCAATTGCAATTATCATAAAAACCGGACACAATATTATTATACCTATCAAAGATAGAGTTATATCTCCTAATCGTTTTATTATACTATACATAAAAATCTCCTACTATGAGTTCTATTTTCATTTAACAAATTAAATCATTCAGTTCATACAACTACAAAAACTCAATATATATTTGGTAACTCAATGAGTTTATAAGAATGTAATCATTTTATCCACTATAACAACTAAAAATTTTCTTCATCCTAAACAAAAATTTATTTGCTTCAGTAATATATGACTTCTCAATAGTGGATTAGAAGGTTTAGTTCAGTTGTACTTCCAAACAAACCGAATATTTTTTAAAAAATATCGTTTTCTAAAATTTCAATCAATATATAAGTTAGTAAACCAACAGGTACATTCTATAAGATTGGGAGGCTTATATTGTAGCCCCCTTTCCATGCCGGACTCTCTAACTTCATTCTATTTTTTTCCCATAATTACCGTAAGAACCATAACCACCGTAAGAACCATATTTTTCACGTTGAACATTAAATTTATTGAGAACGACACCTAAAAATGGTTTCCCTGTTTGATCTAGCTGGCTTTTAGCTTTTTGCACTTCTCTTCGTTTTGCACCTCCGGCTTCTACAACTAAGATGGACGCATCACACTTTTGAGTGATAATTGCTGCATCAATAACAAATCCAATAGGTGCTGTATCAACAATGATATAATCAAAATATTTACGCAAGGTTTCAATCATATCATTAAAATTTTTACTTTGTAACAAGGCTGTAGGGTTTGGTGATACAGATCCCGATTGAACTACAAATAGATTTTCAATATTTGTATCACATAACCCGTGAGATAAATCAGTTGTCCCAGATAAAAATTCTGTCAGCCCTGTAATTTTTTCACGAGATTTAAAAACTCCTGACATAACTGAATTTCGAATATCGCCATCGATCAAAAGAGTTTTATAGCCTGCACGCGCAAAAGACCATGCTATATTTATGGAAGTAGTTGATTTTCCTTCCCCAGGGTTAACAGAAGTAACGGAAATCACTTTTAGTTTATCACCGCTCAACTGTATATTTGTACACAAGGCATTGTAATATTCCTCTGTCTTCTTAATGAACTCCAGTTTTTTCTGTGCTATTTCTAATGTTGGCATCTCTTTCTCCTATTTCAACTTATCCAAGTTTGGTACAACTCCCAAAAGTGTCATCTGCAGTGCATCTTCGATATCTTCTGGACGTTTCACACGAGTGTCCACAAGTTCAAGAAGAAGGACTGTAACACTTATGGCAATCAACCCGACAAAAAAACCAATTAGTGTATTGCGTTTAATATTTGGCGAAGACGGTGATATCGCTGGTCTTGCTTCTTCCAGTGTTGTCACATCAGAAACACGAGTAATACTGATAATTTTTTGAGCAGCTACTTCTCTCAAAGAGTTAGCGATACGGCTTGCCTCTTCAGGAACTCGATCATTAACTGAAATGGATACGATACGGGTATCAACCGGAACTTTGACCTTGATTTTATTAGCCAAACCTTTCGGCGTCAAATCTAGTTTCAAATCAGAAACAACTTTCTCCAAAACATCCTGCGATAGGATAATTTCACGATAGTCTTTAACCAAGTATGATCCTGCCTGCAAGTCTTGATTGGTTAAACCAGACTTCTCTTCTTGATTACGGTTAACTACATAAATCCGAGTCGTACTAGTAAACTCAGGTTTGATAACAAAAGTACTGTAGGCAAAAGCAACTGAAGAAGTTATAATTGCCACTAATAAAATGACTAACTTTCTTTTCCATAAAGCTCTAAATAGTTGAAATACATCGATTTCCAAAGTGTTTTGATCTTTCATATTTTCTCCTAAATTAATTGATCCATTATAATTTTTCTGGGATTTTCTACAAAAAGTTCCTTCGCTTTTTTCGCTCCATATTTCTTAGCAATGATATCGTATGCCTGTTCCATATATGGAGGTCTACTGTCTAAATTGTGCATGTCACTTGCAACTACATGAACTAAATCACGTTCCAAAAAATACCGAGCTCTCTTTTTCATAAATTTATATCTTTCACCAAAGAGCTTAGGTTTTAAAACATGATAACTATTTATCTGAGTATAGCAGCCCATATCAATCAGTTCGCGAACGCGTTTTTCATTATTCTCTAAAGCATCATAACGTTCAATATGAGCAATTACTGGTGTGATTCCCAACATCAAAATATTACTCAATCCCGTATGAATCTCACGATAGGGAGTGTGCATGCTAAACTCAATCAAAGCATAACGGCTATCATTAAGGGTAGGAATTTCTTTTTTTTCTAGCTTTTCTAGCACATCCGAAGTATAGTATATCTCTGCGCCATAAGCAATGACTAAATCATCTGCTACTTCTTTTGCAATTTCACGAACCTTAATAAAATTTGTTGCAATTTTTTCTTCTGGAGTTTCAAACATTCCTTTTCGACGATGTGAAGTAGACACAATCATTCGAACCCCTTGATTATAAGCTTCTCTTAAAAGTGCCTTACTATCCTCTATTGACTTCGGCCCGTCATCTACATCAAAAACGATATGCGAATGGATGTCTATCATTTTATCTACCCTCCATCACATCCTGTATAGCTGCTTTGACTGTAGCTAAACTACTCTCATCTATTTCCATCATATAGAGATTACTGTCTGGCATTGCATAAGAAGGAAGATCCATCCGACCTGTCCCTTTTAAATCTTGAGAATTTACTTTATAATTTCCTCCACTTTCCAACTGAGTATTCACTAGATCCATCATAGTCTCAATCGGCATATTTGTTTGAAGAGAATCCTGCAATCCTTGAAGAATACTACTATAGTTTTTCAAGGCTTCTGTAGAAGTTAACTTCTGAATGATTGCTACAATGACCTTTTGTTGATTCCGACCACGGTCACGATCTCCATCGGCTAGTGAGTAGCGTTCACGTACAAAGCCTAGGGCTTGCTCAGAATCTAGATGGACATTCCCAACTGGAAAGTGGAACTTCCCATGTAGAACTGAAAACTCTTGATCGTTATGAACATCTACCCCTCCCAATAGCTCAATCAATTTCAAAAATGAGGTAAAATTCAAACGAACATAATAATTAATATCTACACCATAAAGGTTCTCTAAGGTATGAATAGATGAATCAACCCCATATATACCAGCATGAGTCAATTTATCCTTTTGATTGTTTCCACCATCAGCAATAGGAACATATGAATCTCGTGGAGTTGTTGTAAGAAGGATTCTCTTCGTATCCCTATTGACCGTCATCAGGATATTGACATCTGAGCGCGAAACTGAACTAATGGCACCGTAAGTATCAATACCACTGACATAGATATTAAAGAAGCGATCTTTAGATACCTTAGGGGTCTCAACATCCTTGGTCATTTTTTTAGTGTAAATTTTCTTAATTTTAGAAGCATAATCTGGATACTCTGCTTCAATAATATTCTCAAATACACTATTTAAGACAATGGCTTTGGCCTCTCCAGAAATCAAACTTTTATAAGTTGACAAGTAAGAAGTACTTTTATCAACCGTCAAATCCTTATTTTGACTCGTCTTAATATCAGAAATTAGCTTTTGAATATTCTCATCATCCGTACCTGTTGGTCCCATAACACTAGATAATTGGGCAACATTATTGATATCGCTATCCTTTAAAACGACGACACTGAGAGAATACTCTGAATAATTTGAAGTTGCATTAATATGACTTGTAAAGCCTATAAATTGCTGCAGAGTAAATAAAGAAACAGAACTCACTAAAACAGCTAGTGTCAAAAAGAAAATCGTGAACTTTTCTGCTTTTTTATAGATTATTAATAATGCAGCAATCACAGCAACCATCACGGCAAAAACTGCGACCACTATATTAACGTGCCTGAAAGCAAGTATATTGTACTTAAAGATTAAGAACAATAAAAAACCAACTAACAATAAATAAATAGTCAACAAAACTATATTAACACTTCGCTTCACTTTCTGTGAACGTGATTTTTTAAAACGTCTACTCATGATTAACACCTATACATTTAATGTTACTATTATATCACTTTTGTACGATAAATTCTACATTTACCGAGTTTATAAAGATATAGATTATTTGGACCTCATAAGCACTGATACTATTCGAAAACCTCTTCAAACCACATCAGCGTCCATCTGCAACCTCAAAACAGTATTTTGAGCTGACTTCGTCAGTTCTATCTACCACCTCAAAGCTGTACTTTGAGCTAACTTCTCAGTTACTCTTTGATTTTTATTGAGCATTAAACCATCAAAATCAATACAACATTTCATTTACCATTCAACATAACTAGACAACTACTAGCCCGTACAGCCAAAAAACAGCCCTATTAGGACGACTTTATAAAAATCATCCAATAGAACTGCTCATCATTATTTAACATGATTTTCTGCTTCTTTTTGAGCTTTTTCGATTGCTTTTTTGCTTTCTTGCTCCCATTTAGTTTTGGCTTCTTCATACTGTTTGATTGTCACAGTATCTTTTTGCAGTTTCATATACTTGTAGTTATTGCCGTCACCCTTGATACCGACCAATGAATAACCTCTTGTAAATGGCGTTACTTTGGTTACAGAAGCTGTACCACCACTTGACATGGCTGACATAATCAGAGAATTGTCAATCATCCAAGCCTGTGCTTCAGCATATTTTTCATAGCGTTTGGCTACATCTTTATTTTCACTATCTGCATCTTTAAGCATCTTGGTGTAAGTATCAAGCCCCAAGCTAGCAATCTTAGCTTTATCTTCTTGAGCATCTAGACCAAAGATTTTGAGATAGAATCCATCCTCTGCATTGAAAGGATTAAGATAAGTTGACGGATCTTGATAGTCACCTACCCAACCATCAAAGTTCAAATCGTAGTCTCGATCAGCTGGTGTCGGTGCCAAGAAGGCTACGTTATTAAAATCATCTGTTGAAAGTTGTTGAACATCAATGACAATGTTATCAGCACCTAAAACTGACTCAAGGGTCTGCTTAACTGAGTTCATTCCTGTCACAGCATTTTTGCTCGTCTGATCAACAGCCACATCCAAGTGAATTGGGAAGGTTACACCTTGACTTGTCAATTCTTTTTTAGCTTCCGCAAATTTTGCTTGGGCTTTTTCTTTGTTGAAATAGGCATCTTGAGCATCTGCCAAGTTAATACCTGACCATTCTGTACCATAGTTGACCAATTTAGAAGCGACTACTTCTCCAAAGGTCTTGTCTCTAACTTGGACAAATGTTGGAGGCACTAGGGTGTTACGAAGAGTCTTGCTAGCTGCTTCTTCTCCATTTGACTGGGCAGAATAGGCTGTGCGGTCCAAGGCAAAGTTCACTGCTTGGCGGAAGTTCTTGTTCAAGACAGCTGTCTCAGTCGACTTCTTCTGCTCATCTGTCGTTTTAGACGTATGGTTGTAAGCCTTACGGTTGACGTTGAAATTGAAATACCAAGAAGTCTTGTCCTGCAAGCTATAGACAATATTATCCTTATATTTCTCCTTGGTCTTAGCAAAGTTAGAACTATTTGGATAAACCCCAGCGATAGAATAAGCTCCACTTTCAAAGTTACGGATGGTCAATTCTTGGTCTGAACCATCAAAGTAAGCCAATTTTACGTGTTCAATTGATACTTTGTCATGATCATAGTAATGTGGGTTCTTCACATACTCGATCGATGATTTTGATGTGAAATCTTTTAACAAATAAGGTCCGCTGTAGAGAATGCTATCTGGAGATAGGGTACCAAAATCTTTCCCTTTTGAGTTTAGAAACTCTTCATTCACTGGGAAAAGAATACTGTTGGTTGTTTTTGAGTTCCAGTAAGGTTCTGGGCGTGCCAAAGTATACTCAACAGTATGGTCGTCGATGGCTTTCACTCCAACCTTAGAAAAGTCAGAATCTGCTCCTGTAATATAATCATTCAAGCCCTTGATCGAGTTTTGAATCAAGTCAATGGCCTGGGATTTATTATCCACTGCGTACTTGATACCTATCACAAAATCTTGTGCCTTGACTGGGGCATACTCTTCACCGTCAGCTGTGAACCATTTGGCATCTTTTCTCAGTTTATAGGTATAAGTCAGACCGTCGCTTGAAACAGACCAGTCTTCTGCCAAAGACGGAACTAGGTTTCCATGGTTATCATTTTCAAGCAAACCATCAACTAGGTTAGTAATGATAGCTGTATTATCAGCGTAATAGTCTAATAGGTAGTTAAAAGTAGTTGGATTTCCACTAAAGGTTGATGAGTAAGTCTTTGTATCTGAACCTGATTGTCCGCAAGCGGCTAAAAGCAAAGCAGCCGCAAAAGTCAGACCTGCACTAAGGACACGCTTTTTTGTAGTCATCTTCTTTCTCCTTTATGTTAGTTTTTATAACATATATTTATTTTACCAAAATAGTGGAAATTTGTAAAGTTAATTGAATTTTGAGAATGAAAGTTTATAAACTTTAGTCATAAAAAAACAAAGGATTTCTGTCTTTCATACAGTCCTCCCTTGTTTTTATACGATTTCAATTTTAAATTTTTCTGTAAAAAATATTTATAGTAATTCCACACAGAAAGCATCCCATGGAGCCAAGATTTGTTTTTCAAAAACTTCTTGAGCCACGGTGTTTTCAATCAAGACCGACTTAACACTTCCTTCTACGGTCAAGTCTTGCTCTTCATTGGACAAGTTAGCCACAACTAGGAAACGACGGTCCCCATCTTTACGGATATAGGCGAAGACCTTGTCAGTTGTTTCCAAGAGTTCAAAGTCAGCTCGAATCAGCCAGCTATTCTCCTTACGGATTTGAACCAGTTTCTGATAAGTATAGAAAATAGATTCTGGATTTGCCAGCGCTTTCTGAACGTTGATTGCTTGATAGCTTGGATTGACTGCCAACCAAGGCTGACCTGTCGAGAAACCAGCGTTTTTGCTCTCATCCCATTGCATTGGAGTACGGGCATTGTCACGTCCAATGACACGGATACTGTCCATGATTTCTTCCATCGGAACACCTTTTTCAAGAGCTTCACGCGCATAGTTGAGGGATTCAATATCTTCTACTTGGTCCAGTGTTTCAAAGGGATAGTTGGTCATCCCAATCTCCTCGCCTTGGTAGATATAAGGTGTCCCTCTCATCAAATGAAGCAAAATGGCAAAGGCTTTGGCAGATTTTTCGCGGTATTCTTGGTCATTTCCCCAGATTGAGACGATACGAGGAAGGTCATGGTTGTTCCAGAAGAGCGAATTCCAGCCATCTTCAACTCCTAACTCTGTCTGCCATTTGTTGAAGATTTCTTTTAACTTAGCAATATTCAGTTCTTTTTGATAGTTCCATTTAGGCTGACCTTCCTGATACTGAAGACCGATATGTTCAAACTGGAAGACCATAGACAATTCTTGTCCCTTTGGATCAGAGTAGAGCTTGGCAATCTCTGGCGTTGCTCCCCAGGTTTCCCCTACTGTCAAGAGATTCTTATCGCCAAAGGTCGCTTGATTCATCTCCTTGAGATAAGGGTGGAGCATAGGACCATTATTGACTATCTTCTCGTCAGGAATTTTCCCAATCATGTCAATGACATCCATGCGGAAACCGCCAATGCCTTTATCAATCCAGAAGTTCATCATCTCATAAATTTTCTGGCGAAGTTTTTCATTTTCCCAGTTGAGATCAGGCTGTTTCTTACTGAAAAAGTGGAGATAGTATTGACCTGACTTTTCATCGTATTCCCAAGCAGATCCACTAAAGATAGAATCTAGGTCGTTGGGTTCGTCTCGCCAAATATAGTAATCTCGCTCAGGACTGTCAGGATTTTCACAGGCCTCAACAAACCAAGCATGCTCATCTGAGGTATGATTGACCACCAAGTCCATGATGATACGAATATCACGTTTCTTAGCTTCCGCGATCAGTTGGTCCATATCCTCCATGGTTCCGAAAATAGCTGCAATCGCTTGATAATCAGCAATATCATATCCATTATCATCCATAGGACTGTCATAAACAGGAGAAAGCCAAATCGCTGTGATTCCTAACTTGGCTAGATAGTCTAACTTACTGGTAATTCCTGGCAAATCGCCAATTCCATCTCCGTTGCTATCCATAAAGCTCTTAGGATAAACTTGATAGACTACGGCATTGTGCCACCATTTTTCTTGCATCTTCTTACCTCATTATTTTAATAATCTATAGTCTATGATAGCGCTTTTCAGAGTTTTATGCAAGCGTTTGCCTAATCTTTTTGATTCCTTTTTTAACTCCATAGTTTCCTAACTTCCAATTTTTTATTATAATAGAGGTCAGAGGTAAAAAAATGAAAAAACAAGCTTTTAGTTCTGAACAATATTTGAATCTACAGCGCGACCACATTTTGGAGCGCATTAACCAATTTGACGGCAAGCTCTACCTGGAGTTTGGTGGCAAAATGTTAGAAGATTTCCACGCTGCTCGTGTTCTTCCTGGTTATGAGCCTGACAATAAAATCAAGCTCTTGCAAGAATTGAAAGAGCAGGTTGAGGTCGTGATTGCTATTAATGCAAGTAATATCGAGCATTCCAAAGCACGTGGTGACTTGGGCATTTCTTATGACCAAGAAGTTCTTCGTTTGATTGACAAATTCAATGAACTGGGAATTTTTGTCGGCTCCGTTGTCATCACACAGTACGCTGGCCAACCAGCTGCAGATGCCTTCCGCAACCAACTCGAGAAAAACGGAATTGATTCTTATCTTCATTATCCAATCAAAGGATATCCAACAGATATGGATCACATCATTTCTCCAGAAGGTATGGGGAAAAATGACTACATCAAAACCAGTCGAAACTTGATTGTCGTAACCGCTCCTGGACCTGGTTCTGGAAAATTGGCAACCTGTATGTCCAATATGTACCACGACCAGATCAATGGCATCAAGTCTGGCTACGCTAAATTTGAAACCTTCCCAGTTTGGAATCTTCCCCTTCATCACCCAGTCAACTTGGCCTACGAGGCTGCTACAGCAGACCTTGATGATGTCAACATGATTGACCCTTTCCATCTTCAAACCTACGGAGAAACCACTGTCAACTACAACCGTGATATCGAGATTTTCCCAGTGCTCAAGCGCATGTTGGAACGCATTCTAGGAGAGTCTCCATACGCTTCTCCAACAGACATGGGTGTCAATATGGTTGGTTTCGCTATTACAGATAATGAGGCTGCTATCGAAGCCTCTAAACAAGAAATCATCCGTCGCTACTATCAGACTGTTCTTGATTTTAAAGCCGAAAAAGTTGGCGAATCTGCTGTCAAGAAAATTGAATTGCTTATGAACGACCTAGGTATCACACCTGCAGACCGCAAGGTTGCTGTCGTTGCGCGTCAAAAAGCAGAAGAAACTGGCGGACCAGCCCTAGCCCTTGAATTGCCAACTGGGGAAATTGTCACTGGTAAGAACTCAGAGCTCTTTGGCCCTACAGCCGCTGCTCTTATCAACGCCATCAAGAAATCAGCTGACATCGCTAAAGAAGTAAAACTAATCGAACCTGAAGTTGTCAAACCGATCCAAGGTCTTAAAATCGATCATCTCGGTAGCCGCAATCCACGCCTTCATTCAAATGAAATCCTGATTGCCCTTGCTATCACAGCTACAGAAAATCCTGATGCTGCCCGCGCTATGGAAGAACTTGGCAACCTCAAAGGAAGCGAAGCTCACTCAACCATCATCTTGACAGACGAAGACAAGAATGTCCTTCGCAAATTGGGTATCAATGTAACCTTTGACCCTTACTACCAATACGACCGCTTGTATCGTAAATAAAGATTTCAACCTCTCCACACTCGGAGAGGTTTTCTCTCTGTCTCAAGAGCCGGCTTTATGTTATAATGAAAAGAGAAAACTGAAAGGATTTACCATGTCAAAAGAAGTTATTGTTGAAAGTTTTGAACTTGACCACACCATTGTTAAAGCACCCTATGTTCGCTTGATTGGGGAAGAAACAGGACCAAAAGGAGACATCATCTCCAATTATGATATTCGCTTGGTACAACCAAACGAAGACTCAATCCCTACCGCTGGCCTTCACACTATCGAGCACCTCTTAGCAAAACTCATTCGTACCCGCATTGACGGTATGATTGACTGTTCACCATTTGGTTGTCGCACAGGCTTCCACATGATTATGTGGGGGCGTCATACCAGCGCTGAAATTGCGGCTGTTATCAAGGATTCGCTCAAAGAAATCGCTGAGACTACTACTTGGGAAGATGTCCCTGGAACAACCATCGAATCTTGCGGAAACTACAAGGATCACAGCCTCTTTTCTGCTAAAGAATGGGCAAAACTCATTCTAGAACAAGGGATTTCAGATGATGCCTTTGAACGTCATGTGATTTAAACGTAAAAAAGGAACCAGTTTTTTCAGCTGGCTCCTTCTTTTTTATTCTCAAAATTCTGTCTTAGGCTTTTTCACGAATAACCAAACCGCCATCTTCCATATCTGCTTCTAGGTGTTTGGCATCTAGGTGATCCAAATGGAAGTCTGTCACCTTATCACGAATTTCTTGTTCAACCACGCGACGGAGCGGACGAACACCCATGACTTCGTCATAACCTTCTTCTGTGATATAGTCCTTAGCTGCTTGACTGACTACCAAATCAATGTCTTTCTTAGCCAAGGTTTGGTTGACTTCAGCCAACATCAAGTCCACAATCTTAGAAAGGTCTTCCTTAGTCAAGTGGGAGAACTCAATGACTGCGTTAAAGCGGTTGAGGAACTCTGGACGGAAGAATGGTTTCAAACGGTCCATCAATTCTGGTTTGTCCGCATCTTCTGTCAAGTTGGCTTCATAGCCAAATCCAGCATTTGAGGTCGCAATAATGACAGTGTTCTTGAAGTTTACTGTATTTCCTTGACCATCTGTCAAACGACCATCATCTAGAACTTGGAGGAGAAGGGTAATGACTTGAGGGTCAGCCTTTTCAATTTCATCCAAGAGAATGATAGAGTATGGATTGCGACGAACACGTTCTGTTAAGGTATTGCTATTGTCATCATAACCCACATATCCTGCTGTTGTACCAATTAGCTTAGAAACAGCTGTGCGGTCACTGTATTCAGACATATCCAAACGGATGATCGCATCCTTGGTTCCAAACATATCTAGCGCCAATTGCTTAGCAAGCTCTGTCTTACCAACCCCAGTTGGTCCTACAAAGAGGAAACTACCGATTGGGCGATTACCTTCATCAAAACCAGCACGGTTACGACGGATAGCACGAGAAACAGCTTCAACTGCCTTATCTTGACCGATTACCTTGTCTTGCAAGCGATGAGCCATATCTTTCAAACGTTCGATGTCCGTAGCCCCCATTTGAGATACTGGAATACCGGTCATTCGTTCTACAGATTCAGCCACATCGTTGACACTTGCAGTCACTTTCATATCTTCTGTGTGGTTTTCGATTTTCTTTTCCAATTCTGCGATGCGTGTTTTATAGTTTAGAGCTGCTTCAAAATCTTCTGACTCAACAGCTTTTTCTTGCTTGTCTTTTTCTACCTCAATTTCACGTTCAACAGCATGCACATCTGTTACAGGATGCTGAGCTGCCAAGTGAGCCGCCGTAACATCGACAAGGTCGATAGCCTTATCTGGCAAGCTACGTTGTGGAATATACTGAACAGAATAATCCACCGCTGCTTTCAAAACTTCGTCTGGCAAGATGACATTGTGGTGTTGTTGATAGAGGTCACGAATTCCTTGAAGAATTTTATATGTATCCTCTGCTGAAGGAGCATTGACCTTGACTTCGTTAAAACGACGAGCAAGAGCAGCATTCTTCAAGATGGTGTTACGGTATTCGTCTTGAGTTGTCGCTCCAATAACGGTCAATTCACCACGAGAGAGGGCCGGCTTGAGAATATCCGCAAGCCCTTTAGAACCACTATCTCCACCAGTGCTACCAGCACCGAGAATTTGGTGAATTTCATCAAAGAAGAGGATAATATTCCCTGCTTCTTTGACTTCATTGACTAAGTTTTGAACGTTTTCTTCAAAGCTACCACGGTATTGAGTACCAGCCTCAAGACCAGAGATATCAATAGAAATAATTTCCTTGTTTTTAATAGCAGCTGGAACATCACCATTCACAATAGCTTGTGCTAGGCCTTCGACAACGGCTGTCTTACCAACACCTGCGTCTCCGACCAAAACAGGATTGTTCTTGGTACGGCGTGAGAGGATTTCAGATGCTTCTTGAATTTCCTTGTTTCGTCCGATAACAGGATCCAACTTGCCCTCACGCGCTTCTGCAGTCAAGTTTCGACCTAGTTTAGCAAGGACACCGTCTTGTTTCATACCTGACGTATGTTGTGGCATTTGTCCATCAACTTCTGCATTTCCTGGCAATTGACCAGTTGCACGATAGTGAGCAAATTCCTCAGGTGTGACTTCACGTCCATTAATCAAGTAACGGCGATTTTCAGAACTGTATCCTCGCATACCACCCATCAATTGGTTAAATAAATCATCCATGTTGTTAAAATTATTAAAGTTGTTATTCATATTCTTTACCTCTTTTTGTTATTTATTATTACTGATATTGACTATCTTTGACCTTTGTTTTAAAAAATTTAGACTAGCTAAATGGCTACTCTAGGTACTATTTCTGGTTTTTCTTTTTCAAGAAGGAGTAGACTATCTTTACTTCTGAAGATTTCTAGATGAAACATAGACCCCACCTCTTTCTATTTTACTTTAAATAAGTGTTCTAGTAAGGCTTTCATTTACCTTACGTTCATAATATACTACATTAGTCAGAAAAGGTCAAGGATTTTGACTTTAATTGACCAATATTTTTTAGAATGCAAAAACACCCTGAAACATCAGGGTGCCATTCTTACATCAAATATAAAATTGCTAGGGTCAAGAGACTAGCTAGAAGCCCCACTCCCCAAAAGAAGAAGTCAACCTTCCACTCGCTCCAAGGATTTCCTTTACCAGACAATCCTCCAAGTTCAAAATGGTGATGCACAGGCGTCATACGGAAAATACGTTTACCACCTGTCAGTTTGAAATAGCTGACTTGCATCATGACCGAAGTTGTTTCAAAGACATAAACAATTCCGATAATCAAGAGAGTCCATTCTTGGTGGAGGGCCATAGAGATAGCTGCCAGCATTCCACCTAAAGCCAAACTTCCCACATCTCCCATAAAGACTTTAGCAGGCTTATGGTTAAAGACAAAGAAACCGAGCAAGCCACCAATCATGGCTAGAATTACTAGAAGAATATCCATCTGACCTTGCACATAGGCAATAATTCCATATGCAGACAAACTAATCACCACTGAAATACTAGCTAGACCATCAATGCCGTCTGTCAAGTTGACCGCGTTTGAAAAACCGACTAGCCAGAAAAGGGCGAAAAGAATATAGAAAATCCCTAGATGCACTTGGTAACCAAAGACAGAAAGCATATCGCCACCGCGCTCATAGAAAAGGTAGAAAACGACCCCACCTAAAAGCTGAAGAGCCAATTTTTGCTTAGGATTCAGCCCCTCATTGATTTTACGGAAGACCTTGAGAAAGTCATCTAAAAATCCGACAAGTCCATAAAGGACCAAGATGAACAAAATCATTCCTACATTATTGCTGAATTGGCTACTAAATAGGGCAAAAAAGAAGGCAACCAAAACAGAAGCAATTAAGAAAACCAAGCCTCCCATTGTAGGAGTCCCAGCTTTTGCCTGATGCTGTTTGACATCCTCATGCATCTGCTGGCCTGTAATTTGCGCCTTTCTATAAAATTGGATAAAGGCTGGAATTCCTACTAAAGTTAGTAAAAATGTCACAATTCCAGCACTGATGGAAATAAACATATTAGTCTCCTAAAGTTAATGTAATTTTTTTAATGTCCTTGATAGCTGTATTAGCACGAACATCCTGCTTCTGCACAGTGGAGCCCGAACCTTCAAATTCAAGTTCTATATTTAACCACTTAGAAAAAGCTTCTGCGGTTGCTTTTGTCCAACCATACATATCTGGAACTTCCTCTGCTTTATCAGATAAGAGGAGAACTTGCTGGTTAGGAGCAAGATTGGTTCCTTCTTCTACAGATGATTCTTTAATCTTTGTTCCTGTTCCTACAACGATTGGTTGCACAATATTGCGACGTAAGGCTTCCGCCAAATCGCCAGGTGAAATGTCCTTGATGCTAGGCATGGCATAGGCGCTTTGATTGGTTACCTGATCTAACGTTTTAGCGGTAGATTGCAGGTTAAGGGAATCTTTCATAGCCACCGCTCTTTCCAAGATAGGGTTGGCAAATTCTCCCAACTGGATACCTGAATAATGTTCAGGTTGCTGTACCGTTACATACAAGATAAAATCAGGATTTTCAGCAGGATTCATAGTCACAACTGAGAAAATATAATTGGTAGAACCAACCAAGTAGCCTCCATTTTTCTCATCAGCGATTTGAGCCGTACCGGATTTAACTGCTACATTTTGTCCAGGAACTGTTATAATTGGCTTTCCTGTTTGGTGATTATACATAGTTCCATATAGAGGGTCCGTCCCAACTAATATCATGTTAGTACGAGTCAAGCTTGCTGCATCTTCAGATACAGGTTTTCCTACAATCTCTTTTTGAGACTTTCGTACAGACTGATTGTTAGTATCATAAATAGCACTTATAAATTTTGGCTCCAGCATAACTCCATCATTAGCAATAGCTGTAAAGGCACGAAGCATTTGTGTTTGTGTCACTGAAATCCCTTGCCCAAATGAGCTTTGCGCAATGTTGACAATATTATCCGCAGGAAGCTGACCAGCATACTCATCCGTCAAACCGAAACGGGTCGGAACACCAAATTTAAAACGATTAAGATAATCAAGCCAGGTAGCATCTCCCATCTTTTGCTCAAGGAGGGTCATCCCAACGTTACTTGAGAGTGCAAAACCTTGAGAAAAAGTCATCATTCTGCCACCAGTCAATCCTTCATTGACGTCCCAATCTCGAATCGTGACATCTGCAATTTTTAACTCACTACTATTGAAGACTTCTCCTCCTGGAAAGGTATTATTATCAATAGCAGCAGCGAGCGTCATAACCTTCATGGTTGACCCCGGCTCATAGTTACTTTGATAGAGGATATCACGCCAAACAAAGTCCTTGGTAAGTCCTTCCTTAGTATCGGCATCAAAGGTTGGTCTCTGCGTCGTTGCAAGAATCTCCCCCGTTTTAGCACTAACCAAGGTAGCCGTCATATACTTGCCTTTTACTTTTTCTTGAAAGGCATTCATCTGTGTCTCCATGAAGGACTGAAGGGTGCTGGAAATAGTCGTATAAACATCCTTGCCATCTACTGTTTGTTGGGAAACTTGTTCTGTTCCGGGGACAATATTACCCAGACGATCCTTTTCATAGGTAATGATACCGTCTTTCCCTGCAAGAATACTATTCAAGGAACTCTCCATCCCAGAAGTTCCCAGCAAACTCTTGCTTCCATCTTCATTTTCATGGAGTTGAGCTAAACCAATAAAACTGGAAGCGAATTGTCCATTTGGATAGCTTCTATTAGGGCTAGTTGTGAAGTCAATTCCTTCAACACTAGCGTCTTTTAGATCCTTTTTAATAGCCATCATATTGGCATAGGTAATTCCATTTCCTTTTGCTCCAAAGGAAACCTGGGTCAGATTTGGTTGAGCTAATTGCTCTTTCACATAAGCCTCATCCATATCCAAATACTTATGGAAAACCTCTGCTACCTTATTAAACTGGGCATCTTCTACATAAAGAATTTTACCCGTTGCTGATTTGTATTTTTTATCAATAACAGCATAGACATTATAGGAAGTTGCGTCCTCAGCAATCGGGACTCCATTTCGATCATAAATAGTCCCACGTTTGGCAGGGACTGTACGGGTTATTTGGTGAACTTTCTTAGCCTCTTTGACTAGATCCGTTCCAAATTTACTACCACTCCCGATTATAACAGCAAAATTGACCAAAAAGACAGCGAAAAGTACGACAGCTAACAAGCTGATGTACTTCCCTACTATTTTACGGTTTTCTGCTGGAGATTTACGGTTTCTAATCGCAAATCGGGTTATTCTTTTTGTCCACTTCATATCTTACTCCGCTGATCGAATATTCTCGTTATTCAATTTTAAGTCCTTAGAATTTGCGATTTCTTTCAAGCGTTCTGCCCTCAACAATTCATTTACCTCTTGTTTGGCATCATCCAACTCTGTCTTCTTCTCTTCTATCTGCGCATTGATTTTTGTCAGATCATTTTGTACTTGTAGGAGTCGAGTCTGCATAAAGATAATACTCAATGCCAAAATGAGAGCTGTAAACGCAATGGAAAGATAAAAAGCCTTCTCCACACGGGAGAATTTTTTTATACGATTCTGCAAGAATTGACTGGTTGTTTCTTTCTTATCTACCATTTTTTCCTCTTACTTGTGAATTTTTCTGGCCACGCGCAACTTGGCTGAATGCGAGCGGTTATTGGCTTCTAATTCTTCTGCACTTGGCAAAATTGGCTTACGGGATACCAATTCCATCTTGGGCTTGAGATCATCTGGGATGAAGGGCAAACCTTTTGGAACTTCAACTGTTGAAGCTTCCTTGAACAATTGCTTGGTCAAGCGGTCTTCTAGCGAATGGAAGGTAATCACTGAGATTCTACCATCCAGAGCCAACATCTCCATAGCCTGCTGGATGGACTCATCTGCCGCTCCCAGTTCATCATTGACTTCAATTCGAATAGCCTGGAAAATCTGCTTAGCAGGATGGCCCTTCTTCTTGAGCTCCTTTGCAGGTTTAGCCGACTTGATAATCTCTGCCAACTCAGTCGTAGTCTCGATTGGCTTGACTTCCCGAGCCTGTTCAATCTTACGCGCAATCTGTTTAGAGAATTTATCCTCACCATACTTGAAGAAAATACGAACTAAGTCATGATAGTCATAGTGATTCACCACTTCATAGGCTGTCAAACTAGCATCCTGATTCATGCGCATGTCCAGTGGCGCATCCTTTTTATAAGAAAAACCACGCTCACGCTGGTCTAATTGAGGACTAGACACTCCCAAGTCATAACAAATTCCATCAATTTCCTGAACACCAGCTTCGCGCAAACGTGCCTGTAAATGACGGAAGTTGTCCTTGATAAAGGTCACCATTCCCTTCTCAATGTAAGGTGCCAAGCGTTTTTGCGCATTGTCAATGGCATTCTGATCCTGGTCAAAGACATAGAGATGGCCTTTTTCACTTAATTTACTTAATAAATATTCGCTATGGCCTGCTCCACCCAAAGTCGCGTCAACGTAGATACCGTCGGGCTTTACGTCAAGCATATCAATCGTTTCGTGGAGTAAGACCGTTACATGATGAAATTCTTTTGTCATATCTTATCTATTTTACCACAAATCTGATTAGCTTGCACTAGTCAGACAAATAGGCAAAAAAAAGTAAGATTTCTTTAAAAAACATGTCAAATATGCTTGATATTCGCTCTATAGAAGAATATAATATAGTCAAATATATACGACACAAATCAGAAAGGAGAACAGATGAATCGTGTGAAAGAATTTCGCAAGGAATTGGGTATTTCCCAGCTCGAACTCGCCAAGGATATCGGTGTCTCGAGACAGACCATCAATATGATTGAAAACGACAAGTACAATCCAACCCTGGAACTCTGTCTCAATCTCGCCCGCAGCCTCCAAACTGACCTCAACAGTCTCTTTTGGGAGGAAGATTTTTAAAAAAGGAGCAAACTCATGAAAAAAGAAACCTTCACTGAAAAACTGATCAAACGCACATACGGTATTTCTGGTCCCCTTGACGAATACAAACGGCGTGAGGCCGATCGTATCGGTAACCAAGTCTTTATCGTCCTCTTTTATCTGATGATTTTCGGAAATCTTATTCCACTCCTTCTGGCCTATAAATACCCTCAAGAAGTGGCTCTAATCTATCCTCCTCTGATTTTAGTGATTGCCCTCATCGCTGCTGGCTATGTCACCTACCAAATGAAAAAAACAGGGATTACAGCTATTGATCCAGATATGCTGAGTGAGAAAGAAAGTAAGCAACTACATTACCCAGGTCTGAAAGCAGGTTTGTTCTTTGGTCTATGGATGTTTTTTATAATTCCTCTTCTCGGTATACTCATAGATGAAGGTCAGGACTATTTTCAGTCTCTTCTCACTATAAGAAATGGTGTATCAAGCATTCTCGGTTCTATTTTCTTCGGAGCGAGCATACAGTTCCTCATCTCCCGTCGCATTGCAAAAACTAAGAAAGATCAAGATGAGGATTAGGAGCCAACTAATGAAAAAAGAAAAGAAACAGTTACGTTAT
The DNA here is from genome assembly GCF_019448275.1 of Streptococcus humanilactis. Taxonomy (GTDB): domain Bacteria; phylum Bacillota; class Bacilli; order Lactobacillales; family Streptococcaceae; genus Streptococcus; species Streptococcus humanilactis. The sequence goes on from NZ_JAHXBZ010000006.1 coordinate 101,388, forward strand.
CCTGGTCTGAAAGCAGGTTCGATTTATGGAACAGTGATATTTTTTATAATTCCACTCATTGATACCCTAACAAGTGAAAATCCAAATTTTATCAGTTCTCTTCTAAATGCAAAACATATTTTTAAAACTATACTGGGAGCTTTCTTTTTCGGAGTGATGATACATATTGTCGACTCACTTCGTATTGCAAGAGCTAAAAAAGACCAGGATTAGGAGGTGCCCTATGAAATCACTAGTAACTTTACTTACCTATCATCTTTTGTTCAGTTCTCTGCTCATCTTCATCATCATTTCAGGGAACTTGCCAATCGACGAGACATTCCTCGTGCTAGTCTTTATTCTAGCACTTAACAAAGTACTGACTTATCTAAAGATTGACTCCCCAAAAACGCGCACACTTAACTTAGCACTATACTTTATGATTCTATCTTTTCCACAACTGATGCTCGTCTCAGGCAATTGGAAATATTATATACTGCTAACTATCGCTATCCTTTCTTCTATTACTTATCTTTATTATCTCTATCAATTCGTAAAAGAAAGTCAGTAAAACCGCTCATTTAGGAGGTTATCAGCATGAAAAAAGAAGACTTCACCACTCGCCTACTTCGAAATCTCTTTCACATCCAAGGCCCTTTTGATGAATGCCGACAAGAGATTATCTACAAGGCTTGTGCCCGTTCCATGGTCCAAATCGTTTATTCTTCCTTCATTCTCTTCTTGTTTTATCTGTTATTTGGACGCTTCATAGAAGCCGTTCGCTATGCCATGCCCTACGTTTACTCTGGACTCATTTTTTTCATTACTTTAAAAACTCAAAGAGCCGTCAAAGAACTCCATCTGGAAAAAGATGACAAGTCAGAAATCATCCTCAAAACCTACAGCAAAGCCCAAATCAAATTTCGAAGCTGGGTTGTGTTTATCGGCCTTCAGATTGGCCTCTTTACCCTACTCATCTTTCATAAAGTCTTCGTTCAGCACATGTCCCTTTCAGATTTTGGAAAGTTGCTCATGCAATTCGATAAAAGTGTTCCTTTCCTGATGTATGGCCTGATTATCGGTAGCATTTTTGGAACCCTGACCTACGGATTTCTATCACTACAGGAGGAGAAAACTCCTAAAAATACCAAACAGAAGGAGAAAAGCAATCAATGACTTCACTATACGATTTTTCAGTCTTGAACCAAGACAATCAAGAAACCCCACTAGATGCCTATCGTGGTAAGGTTCTCTTGGTTGTTAATACTGCTACCGGATGTGGTTTAACGCCCCAGTACCAAGGACTCCAAGAACTCTATGACCGCTATCAAGAACAAGGTTTTGAGATTTTAGACTTCCCTTGCAATCAGTTTATGGGACAAGCACCAGGTAGCCCTGAGGAAATCAACGCCTTCTGTAGCCTACATTACCAGACCAGCTTCCCACGTTTTGCCAAGATCAAGGTCAACGGCAAGGAAACAGATCCCCTCTATGTCTGGTTGAAAGACCAGAAATCTGGCCTACTAGGAAAACGAATCGAATGGAATTTCGCTAAGTTTCTCATCGATCGTGATGGGCAGGTCTTTGAACGCTTCTCTTCCAAAACAGACCCTAAACAAATTGAAGAGGCCATACAAACCCTACTATAATTTCACAATCTCACTATGATTAGTTCTCCTTTAGCCTAAGAATAGTGAGATTTTTTGATTGGCTTTGACTTAAATAGAAAAACACTCCATGATATGAAACATGAAGTGTTGTAAAAATGATACATTCATAGCAGACAAGGCACTACTGACTGCTATTCTTGACCCCTGAGTATGTATAGGTCTTATTTCTGGGACACGCTTTTTCCGTTACCACCCTAAAATAAAAACGATGTACCCACCCATCCTTGGCATTTTCCTTGTTTAAAACAAAGTAGTTTTTCTGATTCATCGCCATGGTTCGTAAGATGTCATCAATCAAGAAAGTCAAGGGCACGTTCATGGCAGAGTATTTTTGGAAATCCTCTTCAAAACGAATATAGTCATCTGAAAAATAATCCATCTGCAGTTTGTTTTCATACAACTCTTTTCTAGTCATACACTCCCTCCTCCCACAGCCGAATTTCTAGGATATCTGCAACCTCTATCAACCTATATCCCTCGTTTGTCCTAATAGATAGAGTTTGAGGTGATAATTCGCTCACTTCACCTATGATCGTGGTTTTCTGCTTCTTTTCCTTGACCACAAAACTTCCCTTCAGTTGGCCAACATAAAGCTGAGAAAGCAAGTGTAACTTCTCAACTGGGGTCAAATCCGTCGAAAAATCAACACGATTTTTTTCTTCACTAAGTGAACTGGTGTGTTCTGAAAGATAAAAGCCCATCCACTTCTGCATCCCTGGATCTTGATAATCTCGCGCAGATTGAAAGGGTAAATAAGAATGATCAATCATTGTAATCCATCTATTCCTCCAGCAGAATGTCCCCCAATCAGCTTGCTTCTGACAAGACTCCTAGAGGCTTCTTCCAGTGCATTTGCTTTTAAGAGTGAAGTGAAACCAAATTGTTCCCGAATAGAGTCAATGGCCGTCTGGAGCCTTTCTTCTTTTTCTAACTTGTCAACATCATCAAAAAGGGAAATCAATCCAAAGGACTCGTCTACAAAGTCTGAATAGTTAACTCCGACACTTCTGACCGCTCCAGAAGTGTATTTGTCATGAAATAACTTCAAAACATAATTCGTTAAGACAGCTGTATTATTGGTCGGTTCGACCTTCATTTGTGTGTGAATAGACGACCTAGCCTCCTGTTTAGAGAAACCGACATAGATAGAAACAAGGGTTGTTTTCTTGCCCGCCCTTCTCAGTCTAATAGCCACCTGCTCCGCCATTTCTCGGAGAATAATTTCAATATCCCGTAGCTTCACGTAGTCTCTCGGCAAGATTTGAGAATTCCCCAAGCCCTTGGATTTGGCCTTATAGGGCTTATGAACATTGCTCTCATCAATTCCGTTAGCATGAAACCATAAACGCAAGCCAGCCTGACCCAGAACTTTCTTTAGCTGGTCAGGATTGCTTGTGGCCAATTCCTTGATGGAAAAAATCCCCAGAGCATGCAAGCGTTCCTCCATCCGCCTGCCAATCCCCCAAAAATCCGTCATCTTGGGAATGGACCAGACCTTCTCTTCCACATCCTGGTAAGACCAGTTGGCCCTCATGGTCGGAGTGTGCTTGGCCTCATTATCCAGAGCCAACTTGGCCAGTAAAGGATTAGCATTTGACATGCCCACTGTAGAGTAGATCCCTGTCTGCCTCCAAATATCCCTCTGAATACGAGCAGAAAGCATATCCAGCTTGTCTTTGCGAGAAAGACTCTTATCTGGGATGAAATAGTTGAGCGAACTAGTCAGGTCAACAAAACCCTCATCGATAGAGTAAGGATAAATATCATCTGGACTGCCATAGTTTTGAAAGATTCGCTGGATTTCCATATTGACTGCGATGTACTCATCCATCCTAGGTGGCACAATCAAGGTCACTTGAGCCCAATCTTCGATGTAGCGAACATAGTCTGAATCAGTAGGCAACCCCTGCTTTCTAGCATTGTAATAGGAAAATTTTCGCGTTTTGATATCAAAAGGCAAATCATAGGCCCGACCAACATTTGACTTGCCAAAAATCTTCTTAAATAGGGGAGAGGAGGCTAGGATAAGACCAGTTGAGTTATCCGCGCGACTCATAACACAAAGCGAAGTTTTCAGCGGATGTAAGCCCCTTTTCACGCACTCAACACTAGCATAAAAAGATTTCATATCGACAAAGGCAATGTCACTTTTGGGTTCTCTGGAATAATCAAAGTAGCCCATAGGCTAGCCCTCCATCGGCACAAAGTTCCCAACGATAATGCCAACAATCCGAGGATCTTCCTCGTAGGAGATGAAAATGTCCTTGTATTTAGGATTGATCGATACCAGACGCAAGCCATTCTCCTCTCGATAGACCCGTTTGATATAGGTCTGGTTGTTGCAAACCACTGCATAAACCGCCCCGTCATAGTCAAATCCTGTCTCTCGAATCAGGGCCACTGAACCATTTTGGTATTTAGGTTCCATGGAGTCCCCAGACACCCATGACGCAAAATCATGAGCCAACTCCTCATTAAAGTAAACCGTATCAAAATTCCGATCATCGTAGACCGAAGCTCCAATCCCTGCTGACATGCGTTCATAAACACGGTACTCGTAGAGGCGCTCTGGCATAGCTGTCACTTTCTGGGCTTGCTCCTCTTGAGCCAGGTTGCGAGCATAGAGAACAACCTTCTCCCGCCCTTGCTTGGAGAGGCTATGGTAGAGACGGACAATCTCGATCTGAGTAAAATATCCTTTGGGTACCTTTAAAATGTTCTCTAACTGGGACACCTTCTCCTTAGACGGTTCTTTGATTCCACGTTCCCAAGCTGAGTAAGCCTGGAAACTAATCCCAAGTTGCTCTGCAATTTCCTTCTGTGTCAGTTTTAACTCTTTCCTCCGAGCCTTTAATTTTTCTGGTTGATACATACTTCACCTCCTATTATGATGCTTTAATGGACATTATCTCTCTTAGAAAGACTAATCGATGCTTGAATCCATAATTTCAAAACTCAACCATTATGGTTTAGTTTTATTATATAAAAAAAGTAGACAAATGTCCACTAGGAAAAGCAGAAACATCGTGAGTTTTATACTCAATGAAAATCAAAGAGCAAACTAGCCGCAGGCTGTACTTGAGTACGGCAAGGCGACGTTGACGCGGTTTGAAGAGATTTTCGAAGAGTATTAATCAAACTAAAAGGACCTAGCCCTATACAATACAGAACTAAATCCTTTGAATAAATAATTGATCTAACTTTTAAAATTCCTACAGAAATTCCAGTTTTTCTCTATTTGATACCAGACATTAGTTTTTCAATACGTGGAACGTAGAAGAGTAAGATAATACCGAATACAATCGTAATTCCTCCAACAATTCCATAGTAAGCCACTTCAGTTTCGCTTGTATAAAATTTTACAATTTGAGCATTGATAGCTTGGGCAGCTGCATTACTCAAGAACCAGATAGACATCATTTGTGCTTGGAAGGATTTTGGTGCTAGCTTAGTAGTGACTGATAGACCAATAGGCGAAATCAACATCTCCCCCACAATCACAATAGCCCAACTCATAATCAACCAGAAAGGACTGACCTTAACATCTGTCCCAAAGAGCATCCCTGGTAACATCATCCACAAGAAGGATAAACCTGCTGCTAATAAACCGTAAGCAAATTTCTTAGAAGAGGACGGTTGCTTTTTACCCATTTTCCCCCACAACCATGCAAAAATCGGAACATAAATCATAATGAAAAGTGGATTGATACTTTGGAAAAAGCTAGATGGGAAATGAATCTGATTCCCAAATACATTAAAGTAAAGTCGAGTCTGATCATCCGCAAATAGAGCGAGAACAACAGAACCCTGCTCCTCAATAGACCAGAAGAGTACTCCAGCGATAAATAGAGGAATGTAGGCAAATACTCGGGATCTCTCAGTGGCAGTTATTTTCTGACTAGATAAAATTTTGAAGAAATAGTAGATTGGAATGATTACCGCAATCACTGTAAAGATATTAACAATCATATCCACGTTAAACTGGTGAGTAAAGACTAAACCTATAACCACGAGAATAACCATGACAAGTGTAAACAACAAACGTTTAATCAAGGTCTGCTGCTCCTTCTGTGAAAGGGGATCAGTGGGGTAAAGGCTTGATTCAGGCAGGTATTTCTTCCCATCCAAAACATACTTCACCAGACCAAAGAACATCCCAATTGCAGCTAATGAGAAACCTAGATGGAAATTGACTTCCTGACCTAGATAACCCACTAGATAAGGAGCAACAAAGGCACCTAAGTTAATACCAAAGACAAAGATACTAAAACCTGCATCCCGTCTATCATCCTCTTTCTCATAAATTCCCCCAACCATATCTGAGATATTGGGTTTTAAAAATCCAGTTCCAAAGATAATTAAGGCAATAGAAAGATAGAGAGCCACTTGTCCAAAAGGTGTTGCCAAAGCAATATGTCCTAGCATAATCAGAATCCCACCGTAAAAGACAGTCTTACGGCTTCCTAAAATACGGTCACTGACAAAACCACCGATAACCGAGGACAAAAATACCAGCGAGCCATAAATAGCCATAACCGATGCAGCTGTGGTTTTCTCCATCCCCAAGCCACCATCTTGCACACTATAGTACATATAGTAAAGTAGGATAGCTCGCATCCCATAGTAAGAAAAGCGTTCCCACATCTCTGTAAAGAAGAGGGTGGACAAGCCCATAGGATGTCCAAAAAATGTTTTCTGTTTTTCCATATATATTCTCCTTTAAAACATAATAACTCATTTTACAGAATTTTCAAACGAATGTCAAACAAATTATGTTTATTCTAGAAAATTTTCTGAAAAATCACCCGTCTCATACTTAATTCCATCATAAAAATCCATTTCAGACTAACTTCCACTTCGGTCAGGCGAGCGAAAGTTACTTTGAAAAATCACCTTTAAAAATTTGCTCTTGTTTAGTTAAAAAATGTTTCAAACCTTGAAACATACTTATCCTTTCCTCTTCAGTAAACAAAAAAATCCCTATGCCAAACTTGTAATTACTAAAATACAAGCCAATAAGCATAGAGATGTAAAACTACTACACATTAAATAATAAAAATTGTGTACGAAATGTCTCAATTAGTTTTCGCTAGTAAATATCATTTCCAACAAACGCCCTCTCAATTCCTTATCCTGATGATGCAAGATATTCATTAACTCGTGAGAATTCTTGGCATTGATGAATTGATTTAACAATCTATCTTTTAATTCATATGGAAGAGAGGCCGTCTTTAGTAGTCTAAAAACTTCGTCATTTAGGGATATCCTTTTATTATCTTTACATTCAAATCTAGCTGTATCATTCTTATTTGGCAATTCAATTATAGACACATTCGCTCCTTTAAAATGAATTCTATGTCTTCTATTGCTTGGAACGATACTAGAATCTCCTTCTAATGCTAACTCTACCATTCCCATTTCCCAGTCGATTGATAATCTTGTTTTATATCTTTGACCATTTTGATCTTCAATCATTTCAAAAGAATGTTGTTTGCCTGGGAATACATACCAATCTACAACTTCAGGTAAATCAACACCCATATCTATCTCAGAACCAACCAAGGGAATGATTGCACCACTTTTTGCAAACACAGGTATAGTCGAAATGTCTCTATAAACACTTAACTTCACACCACCTGTGTACTTTTTCTCTGAAAAGAAGTCATACCATTCACCTTCAGGGAACCATACATCTACTTTTGCAGATTGGAATGCCAAATCCATCTTTTCTACAACGGGAACCACCATCAGTTCTGTTCCAAAAAAGTATTGATTTGGAACATTATAGCTCTCATCATTCTCTGGATAGAAATAATACATTGGGCTGATTAATGGGGCACCCTCCTCGTGTGTCTTTACATTCATAGTGTATAGATAGGGGATCATCTGATGTCTCAAACGAAGGTATTTCTTCATAATCTTAGATGTTGTTTCTGAAAAAAACCAAGGTTCTTTACTATTAAAGGAGCTTCTAGAACTATGTAAGCGAGTAATCGGACTAAAAACGCCAAACTGTAGCCATCTGGTTTGTAGCTCTTCGTCATAATCCCCCAGCATGTGCCCACCGATATCATGGCTCCACCAACTATAACCGATATTTGATGCTGTCGCCGTAAAATAAGGTTGAAATCTTAAGGAATTCCAACTAATAATGGTATCTCCTGAAAAACCAACAGGGTAGCGATGACTACCGGGACCTGCATATCTTGATAAAATCAAACCACCTTCTGCATTTTTACAACTATCCTGATAGTGATAATGGTTTAAAAGCCACAGTGGATCCAACATGCCTTGTGTCCCTTGTTGCCAGTCAATCCACCAAAAATCTACTCCCTGCTTTTCTAGCTCATAATGAACATCTTTAAAGTAAGCTTCCCTAAAAGAGGGATTAAAAAAATCAAAAATGGCTGGTTCCTCTAATTCTACATTTAACCCTAATCGTTTGGCAACTCTAGGATAAGCTTCTTCATAAGCCCGTATACCATCAGCAGGATGGACATTTAAAGAGAGTTTTAACTTTCTATCATGAAGTTGTTGCAATAACTGTTCTGGATTAGGTATTAAGTTTTTATTCCAACTATATCCTGTCCAGCCACTTCCAAAACGAGCTGGAATGTCAGTTATATGCCAATCCATATCTAAAACACCGATAGATAATGGAATTTTCTCTGTTTCAAATCTGTCTATTAAATCCAAGTATTCATCCGACGTATAAGGCCAATACCTACTCCACCAATTGCCTAAAGCATATCTTGGCAACAAGGGTGTTGAACCAGTCAAATGGTAAAAGTCTCTGATTGCTCCTCTATAATCATGCCCATAGGCAAAGAAATACAGGTCAATTTGATTTTCTCTCTCAATATAACCAGACTGTTCATCCCAAATAAATCCTTGAGAATCATCCAGTAAGGCAATACCATTTCGGCTAATAATTCCATCTTCTAATGGGATTGCTCCATCTGCCTTATCCAGAGTCCGAGCTGTTCCTTTTAACGTTTCAATAGATTCACCAAAATACCAGCGACTACCATATACGGCAAAATTTCCTTTTAATTCTATAAATAAATTTTCGGCGTTAAATTCTCCTTTATTAAAGTGCAGATGAAAATAGTCCGTCATAATATCTAGTACGTTTGATGTCTCGATATAATCTAACGAAACTTGGCCAAAATCTCTATTATAGATAAGTTGTGTCGTTCTATCCTCAAAACTTCCAGTTTGAGAGTATTCTAACCTTACTAGCTTGTCTGTTAATACAGAGATTCTATAAAACTCTCCCTTAAAAATTTTCAATTTGTTTCCCTCCTTTTATGGTAGCATAAAAACAGAACGCACCATTTTTGATGCGTTTTTCATTATTCTGAATGCAATGTTCTATATGTTATATCTATGACAAATAATAGTCAATTGAAAAAATGTAGTGGACAAAATATCTTTTAACAAACCAAGAGTTTATTAAAGAGTTATCACTTTTCAACCTTTCTAAGCCTATGTAGTTGTGAAACAAACTACTTTTAAACTATTAACTAAGATAGGATTGATATATAATTTCAAACTCTTACTAGCAATCATACGATATTCAAGCTCGCGTGCTTTTTTCCTTCCTGCTTATTTCTTAGAACTGAAGAAGCTGGATAGATATATAAATTATCCGAATCAATATCGTCATAAGACTCCTAACATTTACGCTTCATTAAGTCATCCCCAGAGCAAGAGCTTCATCTCGCAATGTTTCAACACCACTAACCGTAGATCGCCATCCTTCAATCATATTTGTACTTAGAGCATACCAAACACTCTAAAAAACAGATCAGTTTTCAAAAGCTACTCCCATGATTGTCATCTTTTCTTTATCTATATCTAAGGACATATGCTACTTCCTTTAGTTACATTATACCATGTTTCTCTGTAGCTTTTAAAAATTTTATTTTGTTTGTGATATCTAAATTTTCAGCACATTTAGCCTATTTTATAAACTTCAAACCCAAATATGAAAACGCGTTTTTTTCCTTTTTAACTAATGATACTGAGTAAAAACTTAACTTCAGGGGAAAATGAAGTAAGACTAGACAAAATTCAAAGAGCAAATTCGAAAACTGATCTCGTACAACTCAAAATACTGATTTTAGACTGAAGATAATGCTAGAATGCTAATTAATGTTTTTGTAATAAAGAGCTGACAACTTATGTTGCTTTTGATCTCTTAAGAGTATAAAAAGAAACAATAAGACAAACTTTCGAGTGATTTGAAACGTTGATAGTATCGTATTGATTAACATTTTGAGGCAACTGGTCTTGTCCGGTTGCAGCCATATTTGCAAGCGACTAAAGTCGCAACAACTGTGTCAATTGCACCAATTTAGTAAGAAAGTACAAAAAGAACACCCCGAAAGGTGATCTTTGTAAGTATAGTAATTCTTTCGAATTAACGTTTACTAAATTGTGATGCTTTACGAGCTTTTTTCAAGCATTGTTTAATATAATTTTACATTAAAGTGTTTGAAAATAACTTGATATCAATATTTAGAGTCTGGGACAAAAAGATTTTGATTTTAGGAATTCTTTATTATAAATTTTAAAAATCGATAGATTAGATAAAAAATCGAACAATACAGAATTCTGATTGTCAGATAACTCGTTTGGTTCGCTTTTTATATTTAAGGTTAGACTTTTGTCCCAGACTCTTAAGAAAATTTGAAAAAATTTGGTTGCAACAGGGTAATTTCTTAATACTTTTTATTTCCTATAATAAGCAAGCGAAATCAATCCCTACTACTTCTCTCTTCTTTATAATCCTGTATGTATTCTTCCATTAAACATGTCCTTTTTATTATCATGTTTTCTAATCTCTCAATCATATTTAACAATTCGTTTAGATTGAGTTTCTTGATCTGGCTTGTCCTATTTTTGTATTTTTCCACCTCTTCTTCACAAATAGCTTTACCAGTCAAGATATTAATCGGCATACCGTTTTCAACAAAATTATCAAACATAAAATACTCAATAAATTTCTCAAATGTCTCAAAATGTTCAAGCCAAGTTCGTATCCCGTCTGTGTTATTTTGATAAAGAGTAAATAAGATATCATCCTTATATTGTTCTTTGTTATATTCTCCATCTAAAGCATGTTTTATTTCTAATAGTGTTAAATCCACTCTATCTTCTATATAAGAACCTACCCCACGATTTAAATTATACTTACTATTCCGATATCCTTCACTTTTATTCGGTACAGGCCAAATAAAAGATCCACCAAGTGTTCTGGTATTTTGAACATAATCAATTAAAATGTTTAAAACTTGCTTTCTCTCAACTTTAGATTCGTTAGATTCACTCTTAGATAAATAATTAATTCTAGCTAAGGGATACTTGAGATGCCCATAAGTTTGCCGATAAATACCTTCATTCCCGGAGAAACCAAATTGATCTGAAGTTAGTCTGAATAACTCCTCATCATCTTGTTTCACAACAATTTTATACTCGTCATTGTCTTTTAAGTTTTTCTCATCATCAGTGGTTAGTTTAGCATTTTTAGGAGGAACAAAAGAGAATTTATTTTCATAACAACTTTCACTCTCTCTCTTTTTTAGAAATTCTGTTAAAAAATTATAATAAGGTGTATTGATATCATCTATACAGTCGGGATCAACATATTTGCCACCATTTAACACACTTTTATAATAATCACCAAAACCTTCACACTGATATATAGTCTTTAATTTCTCCATTTTAAAATATCATCCTTACTTAATTTCTAAAATTACGATCCACATTGCAATTATCCCTAAAAATTAAATTACTAGCCCAATTATACATAGTATAGAACATCAATAATTTAGATAAACTTTATAAGAACTAGGAACTAGCTTAAATGAGTTTTCCGTAATAGGTCCATCATAAATTTTAATTTTGCACTGTTTTGATTCAATATTTAAGTCATAAACAAAATATATTTTATATGGAAATCCAGCGCGAGATGCCTCTAATTCATTAGAACTCAGTTCAAAACCATCCGAAAACTTTAGTTTTGATGCTTTCACTTCAATATGGACTTCTTCTCCATTTTCATCCCAAAAACAAATGTCATAACCAAGACCATCACCTTTTGTTTTTGATACATGTTCAGGTAGTTTCAACCCCTTCTCCTCGGCTTCCTTACATAGTAAATCAAAGACGATTTCTTCACCTGCCACACCAGTCCTCTGTTTTGATTTATTTTCAAGTTCCCAATCAATTTTACGCCCAGTAAATTTATGTTTCTTAGGTTTGGTTGAACGTCTAGGTCCATCTTCATCAATAAGTACTGTAAAATCCTCTACATTTTCAAATTCTTTGCATTCAGCAGCTGTAAAATCAGGATTAACTGACGTGCGATAGATAGATTCAATAGAATCAATAGAAATAATTAGACGATCTTCCATTAGTGCTACAAAGTCTTCATATGAGATTTCATTCATTCCGTATTGATCCCAAAAATGCAACCATGAATTTGTTTTTTTTCGTTTTTTCTTACTCGGTGTTTTCCATTCGTAATTTTCAATAAAAGAATCTCCCTGTCTAATTGGAGGTTCTATCTTGAAAGCATGTGAAATTACTGCAATAACATTACCGTCCTCATCTGGTTCGGAAATGCTCTCGACATAACCTCCCCCGTAAATTTCCCATTTACGATCTTTAGTAATTTTACCTGGATGGCGGTTTAATACAACAGCTCCCATCTTTAATTTCCCATATTGATGAATATTCCATCCATAACTAGTTGCATCATCTGCATATTTCAATTGACCATCATCTTCTATTTTCCCATGATCCAAAATAAATGCTTTTTGACCTTCAACAGCTGGTGGTAATAATTCTGAAATAGTATACATATTTTATCTCTTTCTTTTTCAGTCGGAACATTTTTTCGTTCTGATTGAATGATACTAAAAATATTAAACATTGTCAAATCAGAATATTTTTTTGTTCTGATTGAAATTTTTAAATGCAGTTCAGGTTATTTTTAATCATTTGAGAATTTTTAATGCCTCTTTATATTTTTCTTTGTTACGATATAACTATGAAAAATATTAAAGAAAACAATATCCGCAAGACATTATGTCATATTGAGCGCCATTGCAAAAATATAGAAAATAATCATGAAAGTGGATACAGTAAAACTGAGTTATTTCACTTAAAATCTAGCATTGAAACACTAAGTCGAATTTTGAACAATCATGACCACCCGTCAAACGGGTGGTTTGTACCAGGGCTATAAGCCCAAATTACCAGCCAGCGCCTAAAGACGCTGGCTTTCACTTTGTTCAAGCCTTATTGCTCTTGACTCGTCACTTGCCTCTCAAAGAGGCTTTAGTATTACTTACCACTATCCCTAAAGGGATCCTCATATTCTTTTACACTTAATTTATCTAGTGCTATATCATGCTTTACTCGTTCTCAAATTTTCATACTCGTGAAGAAATCATCCACTGGATAATTTCTTTAATCTTGTATATATTTCTTAATCGTGGCTTCATTGAGTCCCACCGTACTTACATAATAACCTTACGCCCAGAAATGCCGATTCCCAAACTTGTACTTGAGGTTGGAGTGTTTGTCAAACATCATGAGTGCACTTTTTCCTTTTGAATAACCCATGAAACTCGAAACACTTGTCCTTGGTGGAATACTTACTAACATGTGTACATGGTCTGGCATTAAGTGACCCTCGATAATTTCAACTCCTTTATAACTACACAAGCGATGAAATATTTCGCCTAAACTACTTCGATATTGATTATAGATAACTTTTCGTCTATACTTAGGGGTGAACACAATGTGATACTTACAGTGCCACTTTGTGTGCGATAAACTATGAGCCTTTTGTGCCATATTTTTCTCCTTTCGCTTTACAATTGGCTTGAATACCTTTATTGTATCGCGTTCGGAGTTTTTTTGGTATAACCTTCGACGCGCACCCGCATAGCGGGTGGTTTTTTTGTCTCGCACCTAACGGAGCGAGACGAACTAATAGTCACATAAACAAAAAAAAGACATCCAAGAGATAATTCTTGAATGTCTGTAAACGTTGATATAATCGTATTGATTAACGTTTTGAGAACTGGCTAGCTTTACGAGCTTTCTTAAGACCTGGTTTCTTACGTTCAACTTTACGTGAGTCACGTGTAAGAAGTCCTGCGCGTTTCAATGAATCGCGGAAGTCTGGGTCTACTTGAAGAAGAGCACGAGCGATACCGTGACGGATAGCTCCTGATTGACCAGCGTATCCACCACCTACAACGTTAACGAAAACGTCGTATGAACCTGCAGTTGAAGTAACTGCGAATGGTTGGTTGATTACAAGACGAAGGTCAGCGTGTGGGATGTACTCTTCAACATCTTTTTTGTTAACAGTGATTTTACCAGTTCCTGGAACAAGGCGAACGCGTGCAACAGCGTTTTTACGACGTCCAGTACCTGCATATTGTGCTTGTGACATACTTTATTGTTCCTTTCCTTAGATAAGTCCTGAAATGTCAAGAACTTCTGGTTGTTGTGCAGCGTGAGTGTGCTCAGCTCCAACAAATACTTTCAACTTCATACCTTGAGCGCGTCCAAGAGTATTGTGTGGAAGCATACCTTTAACTGATTTCTCGATCAAACGTACTGCATTTTTAGAACGAAGTTCACCTGCAGAGATTTGTTTCAATCCACCTGGGTGGTTTGAGTGAGTGTAGTAGATTTTATCAGTTGCTTTTTTACCAGTCAATTTAACTTTTTCAGCATTGATAACAATCACAAAGTCACCTGTATCAGTGTGTGGTGTAAATGTTGGTTTGTTTTTTCCGCGAAGTACGCTAGCAACTACTGCAGAAAGACGTCCAAGTGGTACATCAGTTGCGTCAACTACGTACCATTTACGTTCAACTTGGCCTGGTTTAGCCATAAATGTTGTTTTGTTCATGATTTCTCCTATATATAGTTCGATTTTTGTTTACGGTGATGGGTGTTCCTTCCCATCGAAAAGTATTTGGAAGGTTCCGGGGCCTTTCAAATGGGGTAAACAATACCGCCTACTATAATACCAAATTTCACCCCTAAAAGTCAATAGATATGAAAAATATTTTTCTGAATTCCACTCTTTTTATCTCTAAAAAACCTCGCTTTCGCGAGGCTCTTCTATTTATAAGATAAGGCACGTTTAAAGGTTTTCCAAGGACCTAAATCATCTGTTTGCAGAACGAGGCTAGCATACATACGTCCGATAAAGACTGTTGCCGTTACTGCAAAAGCAATCGTAATAGCAAGCGAAATCCAAGCTTCTAACCCATTTGCATAACCATTAATAGCTCTAAACGGCATGAAGAAAGTCGAAATAAAGGGAATATATGAACCAATCTTCAAGATGAGATTGTCACCAGCTGCACCTAGAGCTGTCACTCCAAAAAAACCACCTATAATCAAAATCATCAAAGGCGACAAGGCTTTTCCTGAGTCCTCAGGACGAGAAACCATAGAACCTAAGAAGGCTGCTAAAACAACGTACATAAAGAGGCTAACCAAGACAAACAATAAGGTGTTGAGCGAGAAAGCCTCTCCTATATGGTTTAAAATACCAGATTGTGCCAATATTGGTAGGTCTTTAAAGAGAAGAAGGGCAGCAAGTCCACCCACGACGTAAATGCCAATATGGGTCAAAATCACAAGAAGCAGAGCCAGCATGCGAGCATAGAAATAGTGACTAGCCCTTATGCTAGAAAAGACGACTTCCATAATTTTGGTGCCTTTCTCACTGGCAACTTCCTGAGCAGTTACACCCGCATAGGTAATCAGAATCATATAAAGAAAGAATCCTAAGGCGCCTGCTGCCATTGTTTGAACAAACTTTTTATTTTCCTTGGCTTCATCAATCTTTTCTGTGAATTGAACTGTCTGTGCTAAGCGTTTTTCCTGCTCTTGAGACAAGGAGGCCGTTGAACGATTAAGCTGATTTTGCAGTTCATTGAGTGTACCTGTAACTGCAAATTTAATTCCATTTTCAAGCGATGTTTCGCCATGATAAACTGCCTTTAGAACACTATCTTCTTGATCAATAGTCAGATAGCCTTTTAATTTTTCATCTTTAATCGCTTCTTTGGCACTTGCTTCGTCTTTATAGTCAAAGTTAACACCATTTACATTCTTCAGTCCTTCTGCTACAGATGGCACTGTTGTCACTACTGCCACTTTATCATTTTTAGCCATAGAAGAGCCTTGGAGATAGCCAATTCCTCCAGAGAGACCGATAAACAAGAATGGTGAAATCACCATAAAGAAGAAACTCCACGATTTGACATGTCGAAGATAGGTTTCCTTCATTACAACCCACATATTTCTCATACTTCCACCCCTGATTCTAGTTTAAAGATTTCATCAATTGTTGGCGCTTGTTGATCAAAGGTTGCGATATATTGCCCCTGAGTCAAGATTGGGAAAAGCTCCCTTCCAGCGCTCTCATCCTCCAAGATTAATTTCCAACTGCCTTGTTTGGTCAAACTCACCTGTTTGACATGAGGAAGATTTTCCAATTCTTCCTTGCTTCGTTCACTTGAAACAAAGAGACGCGTTTTCCCGTATTGATTGCGAACATCCTGAACTGGTCCATGCAAGACCACACGACCATCTCGAATCATGAGAATATCGTCACAAAGCTCCTCGACGTTGGTCATGACATGGTCAGAAAAGATAATGGTTGCCCCACGTTCTTTTTCCTGAAAAATGACTTGCTTGAGCAATTCTGTATTGACTGGGTCCAATCCACTGAAAGGCTCATCCAAGATAATCAAGTCTGGCTCATGAATCAGAGTAATAATGAGCTGAATCTTCTGCTGATTTCCTTTTGACAGACTCTTGATTTTATCAGTCAGCTTCCCTTTCACTTCCAACCTCTTCATCCATTGAGGGAGTTTTTCCTTGATCTCCTTGGCATCCATACCTTTTAGAGTCGCCAAGTAGCGAACTTGTTCAAGGACTGTCAATTTAGGCATGAGACTGCGTTCTTCAGGCAGATAGCCAATCCGAGCATAGGTCTCCTGACGAATATCCTGACCATCCAGACTAATTTCTCCTTGATATTCTAAAAACTTCAAAATACTGTGGAAAATCGTTGTCTTCCCAGCACCATTTTTTCCAACTAGTCCCAAAATACGACCTGGTCGCGCTTGAAAGTCAATACCAAACAAAACTTGCTTGGATCCAAAACTTTTCTCTAGACTTCTTACTTCTAGCATCTTTCACCTCCGAAATGTCTTGCACTCATTATACTCTTTTTTGATAGCCTTTACAATGGCTTCTGTCCATTTTTATCATCCTCATTTTAGTAAAAAATCTTAGGGTACTTTGAGTTATGAGTACATTATACACTGGTAAACTCCAATTTATCACTTCCGCTCCTCAACTGTCCATTTTTAATCCTGAATTGTTATTTGAGCAACTCCTTTATTCCAAATAGCTTTTCCCTAAAAATCATTACATCATATGTTATCATTTGTCAAAAATAAAAATCTTATCTATTTACTTTGACATAAAACATCATCAAATAGCAACTATTATCAATTAAAACATTACTTAACAACTATCGTCCTCTATATGACTACCATCTTTGAAGAATTACCTATCTCTATATGAATAGTCATTCCTAGACCTAAAAATTTTGAAATCAAGTTAACCTAAACCTCTCATTATCTCATGAAATTTAGGATTTAGATTCACTGATCAATTTACCTGTATCAAAAATCTCCTAGCAGGCTTTCCTGCTAGGAGATTTTCTTGTGAGAGATACTTGTTTAAGCTTTGAAAATCGGACTTATCATCTGATAATTATCAAATAATCTACCAATTAAGCTTCTTCGTCTTCTTTACGACGACGGCCTGCAAGACCGAGACCAAGTAATGCACTTGCAGCTGCTGCTACCATAGCCACAGTAGAATCCACTGTACCTGTATTTGGCAATTCTTTAGCCGCTTTACGCGCATTTGCTTGTGCTGATACTGTTTGGCTAGCATTAGATGCTGCTTGAGTAGTAGCTGGAGCTACAACTGTTGTTTGCGCAGATTGGTTGTTAGCTGGAACTACAGCTGGTGTTTGAGCAGATTGATCGTTAGCTGTATTTGCATGATCCGTTGATGGAGCAACTTTCGCCATGAAGTCTTCGATACGTTTAACCATTGCATCCACTTCTGCTTGAGTTGCGTCTGCATTGGCAAATACTTTCTTAGCATCTGATAATAATGTATTCGCTTCTTTTGCAGTTTCTGCATCAAGCTTAGCTGATTCTTTAAGGAGCAATTCATCTAATTGATGGATAGCAGCTTCTAACTTAGCTTTATCCGCTTTCGCTTCAGTGTTATTAGCTCCGTTATTTGCTCCATTTCCTTCATTTCCATGATTTTGTGGAGCAACAACTTCAACAGGTACGTTTATTTCTTCTACACTGCCATCTGATAACTTAAGTGTTACTTTAGCTACTAGTCTACCTAAAGCTGATGTTGTAGGTTTTTCAATTTTAATAACCTCTACATCCTTCGGTAAGTTTACTTTAGATAATACTTCTTGATCTGTTAAAGTTTCTCCTTGTTTAACAGAGACAAATCCATTGACTAATAGAGATGATAAGTCAAATGCTTCTACTTCATTAATTGCTGCATCATCTTTGTAAATGTCATTACGAAGAATTCTATCTACTTCTGCTTGGTCAGTTGCTGCCTCAATAGCTACTTTCGCTGCATCTGCTGCCGCCTTAGTTGCTTCTTTAGCCTTCGCTTTTTCAGATTGACTCAATTGATCATTCGCATCAATCTC
>NZ_JAHXBZ010000060.1:0-212 GCF_019448275.1 Streptococcus humanilactis
AAAGATAAAGAGATTGATGCGAATGATCAATTGAGTCAATCTGAAAAAGCGAAGGCTAAAGAAGCAACTAAGGCGGCAGCAGATTTGGCTAAGGCGGCTATTGAGGCAGCAACAGACCAAGCCGGAGTAACTGAGAAAGAAACAGAAGGTACAAACGCCATCCAAGCAGTGACTCCAGTAGGTAAAGAAAACGCTAAAAATGCGATTGATCA
>NZ_JAHXBZ010000061.1:0-210 GCF_019448275.1 Streptococcus humanilactis
GCAACTAAACCAAATGCAGGTAACGACATCGTTAAACCAGCAGATAAGACAGTAGTAGCAAATCCAGAAAAACTTACAGACGCTGAGAAGAAAGCGATCGAAGATAAAGTTAAGGCTGTAAATCCAGATGCAACAGTAGTTGTAGATGATAAAGGAAATGCGACAGTCACAACTCCAGAAGGTAAGACAGCTGTAATTCCAGCAGCAGAC
>NZ_JAHXBZ010000062.1:0-209 GCF_019448275.1 Streptococcus humanilactis
AATGACATCGTTAAACCAGCCGATAAGACAGTTGTATCTGATCCAAACGCTTTAACTCCAGAAGAGAAGAAAGTGATCGAAGACAAGGTCAAAGCCGTTAACCCAGGCTCTACAGTAGTAGTAACTAACAATGGTACTACTACCGTCACAACACCATCAGGTAAGACAGCCGTTATTCCAGGTGTAGACTTGACTAAGACAGAAAAAGA
>NZ_JAHXBZ010000063.1:0-209 GCF_019448275.1 Streptococcus humanilactis
AGCGCTGTAGCATCTACATCAGCAAGCACAAGCGCAGTAGCCTCTACATCAGCATCAACAAGTGCGGTAGCCTCTACATCAGCAAGTACTAGCGCGGTAGCCTCTACCTCAGCGTCAACAAGTGCCGTAGCGTCTACCTCAGCATCAACAAGTGCCGTAGCGTCTACCTCAGCATCAACAAGTGCCGTAGCCTCTACATCAGCAAGCAC
>NZ_JAHXBZ010000064.1:0-208 GCF_019448275.1 Streptococcus humanilactis
ACTTCGAACCAGTGAAACCAACCGAAAAAGTTCCAGTGAAAGACAAAGCGCACTTAACTCCAGAAGAGAAACAACAAGTGGCAGACAAAGTCAAAGCGAAGAACCCAGGTAAGAAAGTCACTGTAGGCGAAGACGGAACAGTGACGGTGACAGATCCAACAACAGGCATCAGTCATACAATTCCAGGAAGCGATTTAGTGAACCAAGA
>NZ_JAHXBZ010000065.1:0-208 GCF_019448275.1 Streptococcus humanilactis
GTTGATGCTGATGTAGAGGCTACTGCGCTAGTACTTGCTGATGTAGACGCTACGGCACTTGTTGAGGCTGATGTAGACGCTACGGCACTTGTTGATGCTGATGTAGAGGCTACTGCGCTTGTGCTTGCTGATGTAGACGCTACGGCACTTGTTGACGCTGATGTAGAGGCTACCGCGCTAGTACTTGCTGATGTAGAGGCTACCGCAC
>NZ_JAHXBZ010000066.1:0-206 GCF_019448275.1 Streptococcus humanilactis
ACAACAACCTTCTCATCTGGTTTCACTGGGGTGAAGTCTTGGTTCACTAGGTCTTTTCCTGCGATTGGATGACTGATCTTAGTGCTTGGATCGGTAACCGTTGCGGTTCCATCTTCACCTACAGTGACAGTCTTACCTGGGTTCTTCGCTTTGACCTTATCTTCCACTTGTTTTTTCTCTTCTGGAGTTAAGTGGGATTTGTCTTG
>NZ_JAHXBZ010000067.1:0-203 GCF_019448275.1 Streptococcus humanilactis
GAAGAGAAAAAACAAGTGGAAGATAAGGTCAAAGCGAAGAACCCAGGTAAGGATGTCACAGTAGGTGACGATGGAACCGCAACGGTTACCGATCCAAGCACTAAGATCAGTCACCCAATCGCAGGAAAAGACCTAGTTAACGAAGGCTTCACACCAGTGAAACCAGATGAGAAGGTTGTTGTTCAAGACAAATCCCACTTAAC
>NZ_JAHXBZ010000068.1:0-203 GCF_019448275.1 Streptococcus humanilactis
GAAGAGAAAAAACAAGTGGAAGATAAGGTCAAAGCGAAGAACCCAGGTAAGGATGTCACAGTAGGTGACGATGGAACCGCAACGGTTACAGATCCAAGCACTAAGATCAGTCACCCAATCGCAGGAAAAGACCTAGTTAACGAAGGCTTCACACCAGTGAAACCAGATGAGAAGGTTGTTGTTCAAGACAAATCCCACTTAAC
>NZ_JAHXBZ010000069.1:0-203 GCF_019448275.1 Streptococcus humanilactis
GAAGAGAAAAAACAAGTGGAAGATAAGGTCAAAGCGAAGAACCCAGGTAAGGATGTCACAGTAGGTGACGATGGAACCGCAACGGTTACAGATCCAAGCACTAAGATCAGTCATCCAATCGCAGGAAAAGACCTAGTTATCGAAGACTTCACACCAGTGAAACCAGATGAGAAGGTTGTTGTTCAAGACAAATCCCACTTAAC
>NZ_JAHXBZ010000007.1:0-2661 GCF_019448275.1 Streptococcus humanilactis
AGTTTTTCTGGATTTGCTACTACTGTCTTATCTGCTGGTTTAACGATGTCGTTGCCTGCATTTGGTTTAGTTGCAGCTTCTGGATCTTTCGTCAAGTCTGCTGCTGGAATTACGGCTGTCTTACCTTCTGGAGTTGTAACTGTCGCATTTCCTTTATCATCTACAACTACTGTTGCATCTGGATTTACAGCTTTAACTTTATCTTCGATCGCTTTCTTCTCAGCGTCTGTAAGTTTTTCTGGATTTGCTACTACTGTCTTATCTGCTGGTTTAACGATGTCGTTGCCTGCATTTGGTTTAGTTGCATCTACTTCTGATTTGAATAAATCTTCTGATGGGATTGTCGCAGTAGTTCCATCTTTCAGTGTAACTGTCGCATTACCATCTTCATCAAATTTAACAGATTTAGTTTCTGGGTTTAATTCTCTTAATTTTTCTTCTACTTTAGCTTGATCATCCGGATCATTTGCTTCACCGGCTACTTTGTCTGCTGGTTTAACAATTTTACTATTTCCTGCATCTGGGTTAGAAGTATCTTCTTTAGTTCTTACTAATTCTGATGCTGGAATTGCTGCAGTTTTACCATCTGGAGTAGAAACAGAAACAGTTCCATCTTCATTGATTGTTACGATAGCATCTGGATTTACCTCTTCAACTTTAGCAACAATCTTAGCTTTCTCTTCGTCAGTTAAGTTCGATGGATCTTTTACGATAACTTTATCAAGTGGTTTGTTAATGTCATTTCCACCTTTACCGTTATCTAATTGGTCCTCAGTTTTCACTAATTTTGTCGGATTGATAATTCCTTTATCGCCAGCTTCTGTTGTTACTTCGATGTTTCCATTTTCATCATATTTAACTTCTTTAGCTGTTGGGTTAACTTTCTTAACTTCTTCTAAGATTTTAGCTTTTTCTTCATCTGTTAATGCACTTGGATCTTTTACTAATACTTTATCAATTGGTCTGTTTACTTCTCCAATTGCTTTAATAGCCGCCTTATCAGCTTCTTCTATTGTATTAACATCGTCTACACTACTTACTGCATCAATTGCTGCTTTAGATTTTTCAGCAGCTTTATCTACTTTAGCTTTTAATTTAGCTTTAGCTTCAGGAGTTAGATCGTTACGCGCATCGATTTCTGCTTTCTTAGCTGTTGCTTCTTCATCAATTGCTTTACGAGCATTTGGTTTATCTTCTACAACTGGTACAGATTTTTCAATTTCACCTTCAGCTGCTTCTTGAAGTTGCTTAACTTCTGCATCTGTTCCAGCTTTATCGATTTCTTCCTTAGCTTCTTCTGCTTGAGCTTTAGCTGCATCTGCTGCAACTTTCTTCTCTTCATCAGTAGCATCTGGAGTATTAGCAATATCTTCCAATTGTTTTGCTAATTTATCTTCGATTGCTTTCTTAGCTGCTGGTTTAGCTTTAGCTTCTGGATTTACAGCTGCAACTTCATCTACACCTGATTTCTTAGCACCATCTACTGCTGTTTGTGCTTCTGCTGCTTTTTCTGGTGTTTCTGCATTAGCTGGTTGATCGTTGATTGCATCTGTTGCTTCCTTAGCTTTATCTTGAGCTTCTTTCTTAGCTGCGTCTTTTTCTTCTTTCGTCAAATCTGGACGAGCGTCGATTGCTGCTTCTTTCTTAGCTAATTCATCTGCTACTGCCTTCTTAGCTGCTTCTTTGGCTACTGGGTTTACTTTCGCAATGTCACCTGTGCCAGTTTCTTTAGCTGCGTCTACTGCTGCATCTGTTGGTGCTGCATCTACTGCTGCTTTAGCTTTATCAGCGGCATCTTTAGCGGCATCTTTAGCGGCTTTCTTCTCGGCATCAGTTAAATCTGGACGAGCGTCAATTGCTGCTTCTTTAGCTTTAAGTGCATCGTCAATGGCTTTCTTAGCTGCTGGTTTCTTAGCCGCTTCTGGATTTACAGCTGCAACTTCATCTACACCTGTTTTCTTAGCTGCATCTACTGCTTTTTGAGCTTCTGCTGCTTTTTCTGGTGTTTCTGCGATAGATGGTTGATCATTGATTGCATCTGTTGCTGCTTTAGCTTTATCTTTTGCTTCTTTCTTAGCTGCTGCTTTTTCTTCGTCAGTTAAGTCTGGACGAGCATCGATGGCTGCTTCTTTCTTAGCTAATTCATCTGCTACTGCCTTCTTAGCTACTTCTTTAGCTACTGGGTTAACTTTCGCAATGTCACCTGTACCAGTTTCTTTAGCTGCGTCTACTGCTGCATCCGTTGGTGCTGCATCTACTGCTGCTTTAGCTTTATCAGCGGCATCCTTAGCGGCGTCCTTAGCAGCTTTCTTCTCGGCATCAGTTAAATCTGGACGAGCGTCAATTGCTGCTTCTTTAGCTTTAAGTGCATCGTCAATGGCTTTCTTAGCTGCTGGTTTCTTAACTGCTTCTGGATTTACAGCTGCAACTTCATCTACACCTGTTTTCTTAGCTGCGTCTACCGCTGCATTGCTTGGTGCTGCATCAATTGCTTCTTTAGCTTTATCAGCGACATCCTTAGCGGCATCTTTAGCGGCTTTCTTCTCTTCATCAGTTAAATCTGGACGAGCGTCAATTGCTGCTTCTTTAGCTTTAAGTGCATCGTCAATGGCTTTCTTAGCTGCTGGTTTCTTAACTGCTTCTGGATTCACTGCAGTAACT
>NZ_JAHXBZ010000007.1:2696-106190 GCF_019448275.1 Streptococcus humanilactis
TCATCTACACCTGTTTTCTTAGCCGCATCTACTGCATCTTGAGCTGTTTTAGCTGCTGTTGGTGTAGTTGCTGTATCAGGTTGTTCATTGATTTTCGCTAATTGTGCATCAGCTTTATCTTTTGCTTCATTCTTAGCTGCTGTTTTTTCTTCATCAGTTAAGTCTGGACGAGCATCGATTTCTTTATTTTTAGCTGTTAACGCATCATTAATTGCTTTCTTAGCTGCTTCTTTTGCTACTGGAGTTACATTTGCAACTGCTGTAGTTCCATCTGCTTTAGCTTTATCAACTGCTGCATTTGTAGTTGCATTATCAACTGCTGCTTTTGCTACATCTGCTTGCGCTTTTGCTACTTCTTTAGCTTTAGTTTTCTCTTCTGGAGTTAAATCTGTGCGAGCATCGATTTCTTGGTTTTTAGCTGTTAGCGCATCGTCGATTGCTTGTTTAGCTTCCGCTTTCTTAGCTGCTACTGGATTTACAGCTTTAACATCTGCTACACCTTTATCTTTTGCACCATCTACTGCTGTTTGAGCTTCTGCTGCTTTTTCTGGTGTTTCTGCGATGTCTGGCTGTTTGTTAATAGCGTCTGTTGCTTCGTTTGCTTTATCTTGAGCTTCTTTCTTAGCTGCGTCTTTTTCTTCTTTCGTCAAATCAGTACGAGCGTCGATTGCTTTTTCTTTCTTAGCTAACTCATCAGCGATTGCTTTCTTAGCTGCTTCTTTAGCTACTGGATTTACTTTCTTAAGTTCATCTCCAATTTTTCCTGCTGCAGTATCAACATCCGCATTAGTTTTTGCTGCATCGACAGCTTCCTTAGCTTTATCAGCTGCTGCTTTTGCTGCTTCTTTAGCTTTAGTTTTCTCTTCTGGAGTTAAATCTGGACGAGCATCGATTGCTTTGTTTTTCGCTGCTAACGCATCGTCAATGGCTTGCTTAGTTGCTGGTTTCTTAGAAAGTACAGGATTATCTGTTTTAATCTTGTCAGTTCCTGCTTTTTCTACTTTATCTAACTCAGGTTTAGTTGTAGCAGTAGAGTTAGCAATATCTTCAAGAGCTTTAGCTTTATCTGCATTTACTTGCTCGATTGCTTTATCTTTTTCTTCTTTAGTTGCTTCTGGGTTATTGTTAATAGCCTCAATTTGTTTCTCAGCTGCTTTATTAACCTCATTGATAGCTGGTTGTTTATCTAGAGTTACAAATTCTGACAATGGTTTTTTATCTGTAGAACCGTCTGTGTATGTTACTACAAGATTTCCTTGGTCATCTTTTGTTACTGAGGCAATCTTAGCCTTAGCATCTGCAGCATCTACAGTTTTACCTTTTTTGTCAGCTAAGTTAGCATCATCATTGTTATTAGAGTACTCAATTTGTAGTTTTTCTTTGATTTTCTCTAATTCTGCTTCTGTTACGTTAGCTGGATCTGTTACAGCAACTTTTTCAGTTGGAGCTGCAATGTCATATTTAGATGTTTGGTTTTTAACGATGAACTGAACATATCCTGGTTTTTGTTGACGTACTGCATCATCAGTTGTAGCGTCATAGTTTTGACCTGCTGGGAATGAGCTTGCATTATCATTGTCATTAGCAACAACAAAACTTGTCCATTGGTTTGGAGCTGTAAGTGTTGTAACACCTGTCATCTTGATAGTTGCTGTTCTCTTATCGTCAGATACTTTTCCTTCGCCATTTGTAACTACATCGTTATCAATCTTACCTGTTGTAAATCCATAACCTGCAGTGTTATCATTTCCAACACCACCTGGTCCACGTAGGTACAAATCTTTAACTTCTGCATCATCTGAAGCTTTGAATGTTAAGTCAGTATTTTCACCAGTATAAACATAGATTTGTTTCTTATCTGGGTTTGAGTATGGAAGTTCTACTGTTGGTGCTGGGTTTGTACGTGCAAAGTCAGTTAATGGTTTAGTATCTTTAGAACCGTCTTTATAGGTTACTACAACATTGTTTCCATCTTTAGTGATGCTTTCAATACGATCATCTTGATTTTCTACTTCTGTACCTTTTTTATCAGCTAGATTTTTATCTGGGTTTTCGGTAGAGTATTGAATTTTAATATTTTTCTTAATCTCATTAAACTCAGCTTCTGTGACATTATTAGCATCTACTACAGGAACTTTTGTCTCTGGAGTTTTAATGTCATATTTTGCTGTTTGAGCTTTTAGTTTGATAGTGAATGAACCTGGGTCTTTCGCATATGAATCACTAGTTGCAATATTAGAAAGTTCTCTTCCATCAGTATCTGTAGCTGTTGCATAACGAGTTACAATTTTAAGTTCTTGATCTGGCTCTTTAGGGAAGGAACTTGCAGGAATTCCAGAGTTATCTTTTGAAATGTTCCCTTGAATTTTTACGATAGCAGGATTCTCAGCTGTTGCTACTGTTTCAGTAGAAATTTTTTCAACTGTTGTATTGAACTCATTATTCAATACATTTGGATTTGATGCATCTTTAACTGGCGATTCATTATTTCCACCACGTAAAACGTTTGCTGATGCTATTTTTCCTGAATCATCTGTAAATTTAATAGGAATTTCAAAATCTTCGTTTGCATACACGTAAACATCTTTTTTACCATCTAATGAGTATGGAATTTCAACTGTTGGAGCTGCGTTAGTACGGGCAAATTTAGTTAATGGTAATGTATCTGTAGATCCATCTTTATACGTTACCACCATATTATTATCTACTTTTGTAACAGATTTAATCTTGTCTGCTTTATCGTCAACATTTTGACCTTGTTTCGCAACTAAGTTAGCATCTGTATTCGTTTTAGAATAGTGAAGTTTGATATTAGCATTGTTTGCACCAACTAGTTTCTTAAACTCTGCATCTGTTACGTGATTAGCATCAACTACTGGGAGTTTATCAGCTTCGTTTTCAGGTGTTGTAACATCATATTTTTGAGTTTGTGGCTTAAGCATGACACGGAAGGCACCTGGGTCAGTTGCATTTCTTGCACTTCCTCCAATTTCTCCTCCATCAGCATCTGCAACTCGTAGGAAACGCCATCCTAAAGCTACTCCTGGAGGATTTTCTCCTCTAGTCGCTGCATTTAAATTGTCTTGTGTAAATGTCCCTTCAGGTGCTGGTCTACCTGAGTAAGTAATTACCGCTGGATTTGCATCTGTTGCTGGCGTCTCAGTAGTAATAGTATTCGCTGTGTATCCATATTGAGTACTAATTTTATTTGTCTCACCCGGAACTGTAGCAAATTCTTGGTTACCACCTTGTCTTAATGTTGCGCTTGAAATTTTTCCGCTATCATCTTTGATTTTAATACCAAATGAGTTTTCTTCCGCACCGTAAACATAAATTTCTTTAGCCGCTGCATCAGAGAAAGGAAATTCAGCTGTTGGTTTTGCGTTTACACGTGCGAAGTCAGTTACTGGTCTTTCAGCTGTTGTACCATCATTATAAGTAATAACAACTTTATCACCTTTTTGAGTAACTGTATCAATCTTACCGTTAAGGTTGTTTCCGTCACCTGCTTGTAATCCAGCTTTAATTTTATCTAATTCTGCTTGTTGAAGTTGTGCTGGGTCAGCTACCGCAACTTTATCAAAGTTTGCAGCTTTATTTGCTAAATCTTCTGTGTATTTTACGTTTTGTGAACGAACTTTGAAGAACACTTGATATGCTGGATCAGATGCACCTTCGTTGTCGATTTCATTGTTACTTGCATCTTTAGCACGAACTTTACGTGATACTACTGTTGAACCATTAGGCCATGGCTTACCATTAAGGCGTGGTTGTAAAACCCCTGTAACAGAAAGTGTAGCTGGTTGGGCAGCTGTGGCAGTTGTTTCACCATCAATATTAGAGTTATTTAATCCATAACCTATATTAACGTCTTTTCCACCTCCCATTTTTTGCATCCAACCTTTAACAATCTTACCGCTGTTATCTGTAATCTTGATACGGTCAATAATCTTTGTTTCTTCTGTTGGAGTTACCCAGAAAGTTTGAGATGCTGGATCATCATAGTCAATTGATACTTTTGGTTTTTCTGTATCAGTTTCCGCACGGAAAGCATTATTTTTGTCTAATTCTTTACCGTTACGAGCATCATTAGATCCTGTGTTTTCGATTGAGTTAGATTCTGATTTTTTCTCAGTGTTTTCTGCTGTTTTACCTACAGTTTCTTTACCTTCAGTTGTATCTACTGCTGGAGTTTCTTTTTTCTCTACAGGTTTGTTTTTTAATTTAGAGTTAACTGTAGTGACAAGTTTGCTGTAAGCTTTTTTGAGTTCAGCTTGAGTAGTTGCGTTCGCTAATGTAGCTTTTGCAGATTCTAGTTCAGCTTTTAATACTGCAACACTTTCCTCAGTTTTGTTATCGTAAGAACCGTTAGAAAGTTTTGTTTCAATTTCTGAAATATAGCTTTCAAGTTGGGTCTTGTCCAAAGCTGGAGTTGCTGGCGCAGCAGCTGTGTCTCCAGGTTGGACAGGTTGGATTTGATCCGCTTGAACAGATACAGCTCCATTCCCTAAGAACATGAAAAGAGCAGCGACAGCTACACTAGCCGCCCCAAAACTATATTTACGGATCGAGTAACGAGTGACGAGTGACCTTCTCACGGTGCAGACGTTCAACACGACTCATAGATGGTTTGTTTTCCATTATTTTCTTTTCTCCTTTTGTAAGGTTAATTAATTTGATTTCCACATGACACCTGTATGTAGAGATCTACAATTTACATTTTATCTTATTTTCAATATATATACAAATGATTTGATTTAAAATTTTCGCAAAAAAAAAAAAAAAGCGTTTTGGGAAAGTAAGGAATTTTCAGATAAATTAGTTTTGTATATTTTCTTGTTTTTGTAAATAAATAATTCACATGTTTTTATAACAAATTTGCTTTTGTTTTAATTCCATTCACAAAGATAGCGCATTCATAAAGGGTTAGTAGAAAAATAAATAAGTTTGAAGGGTGAGACAAATTACTTTTGCACTGCAAAAAAAAAATTATCCGTAAAACATATGAACCAAAAATAAAACATGCTACCTCATTTCGGTAACATGTCATCGTTTTCTACTTACAACAAGGCCTCAAACTCAGAGACGGTCATACCTAATTGCTCACTCGCAAATTCGGAAGTTAAAGCATGTTGGCGAACCATGTCTAAGAAGGCAAAGAGTTTCCCCTCTTCCCTTCCTTCAACTTTCCCGCGCTCTAAACCTTGTTCAATACCTTCTGCACGACCACGTTCAAGACCACGTTCTAAGCCTTTTTCTTCAGCTTGTTCCAAGGCATAGTCATGCGCTAATAAGGCTTGTTCTTCGCGCATACGTAGTTGACTAAACATTTTCCTGTCCTCCTCGGACCAGCTCTTGTAGTCCAGCAGTTGATCTGCCTGGCTGATGGCTCGCTCGGGTTGCTGGGTAAAAGGTTTGTTCCCGAAAAACTCCAACCACGGTTTACGAACCTCGTCTTTGCTGGTTTCTCTGTATTTTTTGAGTTCCAAGAATGCCATCTTGACTAGATGGTGTTCCTGTCCATTGTTTGTGATTGTCTTAATCTTTCAATAACGCCTCAAACTCAGCGACAGTCATACCCAATTGATCACTTGCAAATTCGGAAGTTAAAACATGTTGGCGTACCATATCCAGAAATGCAAAAAGTTTCCCTTCTTCCCTTCCTTCAACTTTCCCACGCTCCAGTCCCTGTTCAATACCACGTTCCAATCCCTGTTCAATCCCTTCCGCCCTAGCAGTCTCCAAGGCATAGTCCTGCGCTAACAATGCTTGTTCTTCTCGCATACGTAGTTGACTAAACATTTTCCTGTCCTCCTCGGACCAGCTCTTGTAGTCCAGTAGTTGATCTGCCTGGCTGATGGCTCGCTCGGGTTCTTGAGTAAAGGGTTTATTCCCGAAAAACTCCAACCACGGCTTGCGAATGCTATCTTTGCTGGTTTCTCTGTATTTTTAGGTCTTATTTATGATGGTCTTTCAATAGCTCCTCAAACTCAGCCACGGTCATGCCTAATTGCTCACTCGCAACCTCAGGTGTTAGAAGACCTTGACGTACTAGATTTACTAAACCTACTTTTAATCCCTGTTCAATGCCTTCTTCTCGTCCTTGTTCACGACCCTCTGCACGACCACGTTCTAAGCCTTTTTCTTCAGCTTGTTCCAAGGCATAATCATGTGCTAACAATGCCTGTTCTTCTCGCATACGTAGCTGACTAAACATTTTCCTGTCCTCCTCGGACCAGCTCTTGTAGTCCAGCAGTTGGTCTGCTTGGCTGATGGCTCGCTCGGGTTCTTGGGTAAAGGGCTTATTACCGAAAAACTCCAACCACGGCTTGCGAACCTCGTCTTTGCTGGTTTCTCTGTATTTTTTTAATTCCAAGAATGCCATCTTGACCAGATGGTTTTCTTGACCATTATTTGTGATAGTTAAGACTTCACCTGTCGTGTCCTCTCGCATACTAAAGCTGTGAAAAGCCAAGTCATCTTGGAAGTAGTTGCTGTCCACAATAGCAATAGCATAAACTGGTGCGATGTGTTTGTAACTCTGGTGTGTATCACCTTCTCGTTGACGAATTTTTTCTAGGTTTTGATTGACCTGACTGCACAGGTAAGCCCACAGGCGATTGATGAAAAAATTCTGATGATGAACTTGAATTTCAATAATTACTTGCGTACCATTATCCAATTCCGCCAAGACGTCTATACTGGTATAGAAATCCTGTGCCGAGTAAGGCATGGAAGGCAAGACATGAATATTGCTTCCCTCCAAAATGGTCACATTTTTGGCTGGTAAATCCAACATATCGCGAATAAATTGACAAGTGATTTCTGGATTGCTAAAGATTTTCTTAGCTACCAAGTCATTGGTTGGGCTAATGCCCGGATGTCTTAAAGTCATCCATTTCCTCCTTCTATTATACCATAGTTTTAAATCTAATTTTGCTAGATTCGATGGTTCTATCTATTTATTCGAAAAGGAAATGAATTGTGAAGATATTTTATCTCGTTTCAACTAAAATATGAGCTTGATCAATCAGCTGTCCATCAATAGTCAGATTCAGATAGAAATCCAAGGTCTTATCAGCAGCAAAATACAGGGTTGGTAGACACAAATCTTTTTTGCATTCCCCAGCTTGGAATTGAAGAACTTGAATTTCGTCCTGATAGGCGACACCATGGACACCTGTCCCCGGTTGAATCGAAATCTTAGCCTCCAAAGGAGTATTACTTTCGCTACGTTCAATCCTAAAATGAAGAGTCTCTCCCTTTGTCACAGCTAGACTTTTTTCTGCAAATGCTAGCCCCTGAACAACTTCTGTTTTTGATAAGCTAGGAGTTTTATAGAGTGAAATCTTGGTCAATATAGGTAAATCCTGTGACTCTGTAATCATCACGCGCACCTTCTGTGCCTCTACTAGCGGACCTCGCAGGAGACGCTTATGACCAACTGTAAAGCCTGTACCAAATTCTTGCCAGACGCCATCCACCTCTACTTGCACATGAAAAGCTGCGATTCGTTGGCCCAGCTTCAAATCTTCTCTTAACTCAATTACATCAAAAGTTTTAGGTGACCCTAACTCAAGTTCTAACTGGATTGGCAAGCCTACGTCGCTTGCCCAAGAGCTGGTCTTAAGGCCATCTGTCAAATAGTGACAGGCAAAGTCTGCGGAAAGAACAGGACCAGACACCTTAGCTCCCAGAGCCAAATCTTCTTTATAGAGCTCATTGCGATAGGCCGCAAATTCATAAAGTCGTTCAATATCCTTTGTGTCAAATAGCCCATCTTGATTCGGCGGAATATTGAGTAATAGTGGAGTTCCCCGACCCACCGAGTGAAAGTAGATTTCGACCAACTCCTCGAGAGACTTAGGATCCTGATCCTCATGGTAGAACCAGCCTGGCCGGATGGAAACATCTGCCTCTCCGATTGAAAAAATCGTGCCCGAGGGATCTCCGTGCTGAAGATAGTCCAGCTCTGCTTCTGTTCCTAGTTTATCAGGATTCACCTTTTGCCATAGAGGATCACCTGCATACCCTCGTTCATTGCCAATCCAGCGGATACTAGTGCCTTCTGTTGAAAAAATCAAGCAATCGCCCTGCAGTTCGCGAATGGTTTCAAACCATTTTTCAAATTCATAATTGATCTTTTGAGCGCCCTCTCCTCTGGCACCATCCATCCAGACCTCAGCAAATTTTCCTGCATTACCATAGGCAGGATTTGATAAAATCTCCTTCAGCTGAGCCAGATAATAGGCATTATAGTCCGCTTCTCGGTCCACATGATAGAGGGGGCTGTGGGCATCCCAGGGTGATAGGTAGACCCCCATATCCATATCAAACTCTGTGACAGCTTGGGATACTTCAAGGAGCAAATCCCCCTCCCCATTCCTCCAAGGACTGGCCTTGACCGAATAATCTGTATGAGCTGTCGGATAAAGGGCAAAGCCATCGTGGTGCTTGACCACCAAAATCAACTTCTTAAAACCCGTTTCCTTGAGCACGCGAACCCACTCACGCGCATTTAACTGTGTCGGGTTAAAGCGTACAGGATCTTCCTGACCTGTCCCCCATTCCTGGTCATAAAAGGTATTGGGCCCAAAATGGATAAAGGCTGCTAGTTCATCCTCTAAATAAGCTAGCTGTGCCTGACTAGGCAAGGGGCCATGCGGTTTTATTTCTCTTACCATACTACTTCCTATCTACATTTTTCTTTACTTTTTTGGCATGTACTTGCAATTCTGTTAAGGCTAGGGGACTGGTCAAGCCTTCAAATCGAAGACGAAGGGCATAAGTCTCCACCTTGTCAAATTCAAAACGAAGCTCTTCATCCTTGTCGCTTGAAACTTTTCGGATAGCTGATACAGGGCGCCAATTCTCCTCTTGCTTGAGCAGGGAATCCTTATTCAAATGATTTGGAGTCCGAGGTAAGCTAGGCTCATTCCCTATGTAATAATCAATAAAGGTCGGCACAACAACCACATATTCTTGATTTTCAACATAATACAAGGTCAGGTTATCCACAAATCGCGGTTTTAAAATCCCTGCATCTCCAAACAGAATACCCACGCTGGCTTGCTCTGACTTGGCAATCCAAGTATTGGCTGTCGATTTTTTCCGAGAAATGACCTTGTCATTGAGGTAAGAGGCTGGATGATTTGGCTCTGAGTGGGAAGCAAAGACCAGAGGCAGGTTGGACCCTGTCCACTGATTGGAAATAACTTCTCCATCTACACTGGCATCTGTCACATGAATGGTGACTGTTGCTGCCAACTCACAGCCCACTACCTGTCCTGTGAGTACACTTTCTCCTACCTGAGCATAGATTTGAGGCTTGAGTTCATCCCAAGTAACCTTGGCCGTATCTCGTCTGCCATCTGATAAGACTAGCTTAACCCGGTCTGGTAAGTGTGGAGCTTCCTTGACAAGCGTCCAAACCCTTTCAGGCTCAATAGCGCAAATCCCTTGGACACAAACCTGAGCAAAAGCCTTTAAATCCAGACCCTCTAGCTGACCAGATACCGTAAACTCATGAAATCTTGCCAAATCTTCTTCAGGAATCTCCTCCCAAACAACCTTGACTCGTTTTGCACCGCCTGACTCATAGTCTACCAAGACCGAAGACGGAAGCTGTGGATAAGTCCCCCTATCTGTATATAAACGAAGTGGTCGTACAAAAACTGCTTGCCCTAGTGAGCTATTTTCTACTACGTGCAGGTGCATTTGATAGGTTTTCCCCTGATAACTAGCGCAGATAGCCAAGCCCCCTGCAGACAAACAATGAAGCACTCCCTGCTTGATAATGGCGTGGGCACTACCACTCGTCTCCCAAATCACTTCACTATTCCCCACCTTGTTCACAGGGTTATCCACAGTTTGTGGATAAAGTCCAATAGCTGGGGAAGCCCCTTCTTGTAATCCTGCCTGCTTGTCCACTCGAATCTCAAATAAGCGCTGATTTTTCACTGGCTGGCAATCAAAAGCCTCTCCCACTAAGAGATCAAAACTTGCTGGCTCTAGCCCTCTAGCACTAGCTTTTACTCTAACTTGGCCTGCCTGCTCCAAGCTCTGAACTAAGAGGACACCTCTGCCATGAAAGGCTTTCCTCTTAAACCGACCATTTTTCTGAGCCTTGTAACGTTCACGACTGGCCTGCCTGCCGTTATCCACACCTACAATGCGAGCAGGACCTTCAATTTGAAAATAAAGTTGATTGGAAGCAGTAGGCACCCAATTTCCATCCTTGTCCAATACATCAAAATAGAGATAGAGGAGGTCTTGCCCATCTTGCTCCAGTTGTGATTTCTCGGCATGTAACCCGATTTTGGCTGGCTTACCTGCAGTCACCACCCTATCTTCTGCCACAATCTGACCTTGATGGTCATAGGCCACAGCATGCAATTCTCCTGATTGATAAGCCAAGCGCCATTCGAGATAGAGTTGGTCAGAACCTTCTCCCTCTTGGTATTTTCTGCCATCTGAAGTCCATTTTCCCTGAAAAGTCTTTCTGCCTTGGGATTTCCCATTAAGAAATAACTCTACAGAACCAGCATTTGAATACACCCGGACAGGGATATTCCCATACTTATCCACAACTTGTTGATAACTCTTGTGGATTTCCCAATTCCAGTGGGGCAGTATATGAACCATGGGATGCTGATCTAGGTCCAACCACTGACTTTGATAGAGATAATAGTCATTTTTAGGAATCCCTGCCGTATCCACGATCCCAAAATAGGAACTCTTTACAGGCGTGTCATTTTGATTGTGCCAAGGAGTCGGCTCACCGATATAGTCCACTCCTGTCCAGATAAACTGACCCGCATAGTCTAACCGATTTCTATCTGCTGTCCAAGAAGCCGTCGCCGTCTTCCCCCAAGGAACTCGATCATTGCCATAGTCTGACTGTTCAAAATTACGAACGCGGCGATTATCCCCAACCCATTCCTTATCTGGACGAAAATAGCTGTCACGCGTCCGTGTCGCTGATGAGGTTTCAGACCCGTAAAGTCGCCACTTGGGATGTCTTTTGAGAATCCCATCAATGTTGTCTTCCGAGTAATTCAAACCCACCACATCCAGCAAATCAGCAATCTTTTCATGACCTCCAGAACCATCTCCAAAGCGGAATTGATCCATTCCCATGGTCACAAAACGACTATCATCCACTTCCTTTACCCTTTCTAGCAAGCGTTTGATAGTCTTCAATGAATGAGCATCGCCATTTGCTTCGCTGACTTCATTTCCTAAGGACCACATAAAAATCGCTGGATTATTCTTGCCACGCTCAATCATAGTGCGCAAATCATAATCTGACCAGAAATCGCCTGCTTTCGCTTCTGGATGAGTAGCTTCTTCCTCAAAAAAGCGACCATAGTCATATTCTTTCTTGCCTCCATACCAGGTATCAAAGGCTTCTTCTTGGATGAGTAAGCCCATTTTAGCAGCCACATCCAGCAAAATGCTACTGGCTGGATTATGGGTGATTCGGATTGCATTGACACCCATTTCCTTCATCTGGCACAATCGTCTCTCAGCAGCTGACCTATTTTCCACAGCTCCCAGAGATCCATAGTCATGGTGCAAACAAACCCCGTGAATCTTCAACCAGCGACCATTTAGAAAGAAGCCCTTATCCGCTTGCCAATCCATATAACGGTAACCAAAGGTCTCCTCTTTTTCATCAACTAAAATGCCATTTTTGTAAAGGTGAGTCTTCAATTGGTAAAGGTGAGGATGATCAATATCCCAAAGCAAAGGTTGGAAAATTGATATGGCTTGTTTGAAATGATGTTTTTCCCCAGACTCAATCATTACAGAATCAGTCGCCTGCCAGTCTGACAGCTGTTGTCCATCATACCAGATACTCTGTTCCAAATACACCGACACGGACTGAGGTTCGTCATTTGAAACCTTACTTTCAAGCTGAGTTTCCACCCATCCATCTCTTTGTTCCTTGAGCTTGGGACTTCCTATCCTAATCCCATATAAATCCAGATGCACCAAATCTGTAATCAACAATTTTACTTCTCGGTAAATACCGCTACCAGAGTACCAACGACTGCTAGGTTGCTGATTGTCCACAAAAACCGCAAGCTGGTTGGCTGTCCCATCATTTCTTAGATAAGGCGTGATATCATAAGAAAAGGGTGCATAGCCATTGGGATAATAGCCCAGCACTTGTCCGTTAATATAGACTTGGGAATTCATGTAAACCCCGTCAAACAACAAACGCACCGAAACAAGACTGGCATCTTCTTCCAAGTAAAACTGCGTCCAGTACCAAGCCTGACCCCCGTTTAACTGACCACCCTCATTTTGCGCTGGCGAATACTGGTCAAAATCATTGTAAATACTCCAGTCATGTGGCACTTGAATAGCCTGCCAATTTTCCCTCTGAAAATCCGGTGCCAAGGCCTCTTCTTTACCCATCTCCTGGCTAAAAAACCAGTGATTTCGTAAAACTTCTTCTCTTCTCATACAAGCATTCCTCTTTAAACGACTCGTTTTACTTGACTATAGCACAAAACAAAAGCGCTTTCAATACTTCCTCCATCACTCCCTAAATCCTCAGAAAAGATTCTATAATTTGTGGAAAAGTCTGAAAATCATTCCATGTTCATATAAACTGTCATTTTCAAGAAACAAGGTCATACTCTTCGAAAATCTCTTCAAACCACGTCAGCGTCGCCTTGCCGTAGGTATATGTAACTGACTTCGTCAGTCTTATCTACTACCTCAAAACGGTGTTTTGAGCAACCTGTGGCTAGCTTCCTAGTTTACTTTTTGATTTTCATTGAGTAGCAAATCTGACAAGAACCAAAAAACACCTCTCTGAATGTTCATTCCAGAGAGATGTCCCTTTTGTCTTAGCTATTGTAAATCGACTGTCTAAAGTCATCTGAATCTTTAAGATAAGCTTTATAAATCGCTTGTTTCAGTTTTTGCACTGGAGTTTCAATAAACTCAAACTTTTTAGCCGTTGTATTTCCTGCTTTTATCTGTTTCAACTCCTCTTGGACAGCTTTCTGCATCAATTCACTTAACTTCTGACTTGTCAGACTTATTTCCTGACCTTCATATTGGATTGTCAAAGGTTTCAATTGATCAATCTTAGCTACTCTTTCCTTGATCTGTACTTTTTTGAACTCAGCATAGCTCTTATCACTCAACACTTTATTGAAAATGTAAGTATCAGACAACGGCTTGTTTTCAGCCTCTGCTGCTTCTTTAAACTGATTTGACACATAAGGAACAAATCCTTCATAATAGCCCAAAGCAGCCATCAATTCAAAGGCTTGTTTTCTAAAGGTGATATCCCCACTCATACCAGAGTCATTTTGACTAACCCCATAAATAGTATCAAACATATCAACGGTATAATAACCATTTGCTGCAATTTTACCTTTATCTGAAAAACCAGCAATGATATAACGATTGACCAGGATATGATTGTCAATCAAACTATCAATATCTGTCAATTTTTTGGCATCTTCTAAGGTCAGAGCTTGAATCTCCTCACTCTTATGAGTCGGTTTAACTGCTGTATTACGGTAATCTACCCAAGTTCTAGGACCTGTTGAAGTGATTGGCGTTATTTTTTTGAAATAACTCATCTTGTCTTCTGCAGATAAGCCTTTACTTGCCTCTGCTTCTAGATAATCTAGAGTATAAAGGACATCAAAACTTCCCTTCATGTAAGATTGCAAATCTTCTGCCGTTTTAAATCGATCAGGTGTTTTATTGTAAAATCCATTCTTATCACTTTCATCATAGACAAAGTTAAGATTGAAATAAGTATCCTTTTCTGGATTATAGGAGTTTTCAAAAATACCACGCGCATAAAACTCTGCTCCTGTACCATCTCGACGACCGTGATTATTAAACAAGACCGTTCTATCCAGTAAGTGCGTCATTTCATGAGAATAAGTAGCTGAACCTCTATCATCCAGAACCCTATCTATAAAGTAACGGACACCTAATCCGTTAGCCTCAGCTCCCACCTTACTTACTGGAGAATAGTAATTCATAGGAGTCATAAATTGGTCGACTCCCTTATCAGCTCCATTACCAGTAGATGGTGACCAAGTGCTATCAATCTGGGCATTCAGATCACTTGTATATTTCTTCATCGTATCAATAATCAAACGATTTGTCAGCAACTTATCACGATTTTCTGGTTTTGTTATACGATAAAGAGTATCAACATAGTTGGCTTGTTGTACAGCCGCCTTTTCAATTAAAGACTTGACTCTATCAAGCTCAGCCTGATACTTAGTTGGATTAGACTGGGCAAGAGAAGTATCTATATAGGAACCAATATTACCATAAGTAATCGTCGCCATATTACTAATCACGTAAACATTTGGTTCTTTCACATTCAAAAGTCCCAAAATAGCAGCCATATTGGCTTCTTGTTTACGAGGATCCTTTTCCCCAGCTGTCAACTTGCTATACAACCCGACATGCGCTGAAGGATTTTCCTTAGATGGTTTTTCAACAATCATAGCTTGGCTAGATTTTTTAAGCCAGGTATCCGCATCATCTGACGTAAAGAGTTGGCGATTGCTGTCTAAAAATTCCTTCAAACTAGCCTTACCTGTAATAGTAGATAAATATTTTGTAAATGTTTGAGGACTATTGGTCAATTTCATCTCTTCATAAGACATGGATCCTAATTTTTTCAAACTATCCAAGGCGGTCATTGTCTTATTGCCAAATGAACTTGGATTAAAGGCCAGAATATCACGAATATTCGTGTCCCCAAATTGAATATTATAAAAACGATTGATATAAGACAGTCCCAACAAAATCTGCTCTTTGTATTGCTCAAGCTCTTGTTTGACCTTGCTGCGATTTTCAGGGGTATCTCCTATAATTCCCAATGTATGCGAGGCAATCTTTTTGAAACTTGACTCAGCTTGCTTCTTCGTCTGATCAAAGATTTCTTGAATTGACAGTTTTTGAAGATACTCTGTGCGCAACATATCTTTGACTTCTTGGTCAGTGATATTTGGGTGTGTTTTTCTGAGCGCAATTCTCTTTGTTATAATATCTCGAGGATCATAGACAGGCTCCAACTGTTCTTTTAGTTTACTGTCATTTAAGAAATCAACTGATCTCGCGCTTGTGGTCAGAGCAGACACATCCACAGCATCTTCTCTCTCACTATTAGCTGGAAGCAAGTGTGGTTTATCCTCCTGACTACCAACTAAAACAACTCTCGGTTTCATTGGCTTTGTTATTTGACTCACTTCTTGAGGATTAACCAATTCACCAGTTTGTTCATTGATAGCGTAGGTTCTGGTAAGTGTATTCTCACCAACTTCTCCTTCAGATGCTATCTTTTCTATATTTTTAGCAAGTGACAAATCCTCTCTTCGCTCCTCAGTAACAGCAATCGGTTGTATTACTTTTTCCACATTACCAACTTGAATCACTTTATCAACTGCTGGATTTACTTGTCTAGTAGTCTCAGATACCGTCACCTGACCTGTTGCCTTATCTAATTGATAACTCGTCCTAGTTTCCACCGAACCATCACGCCCTGCAACCGCTACTTTCTCTTGTCTGAACTCCAAAGCAGGATTCACCTGGTAGATTGTTTTATGAGATAGGACAGTAGTTTCAACACTCGGTTTAGTTCCAACTTCTACAACTTGATCAACTTTGTTAACTACTATTTTGACAGTTTTATTCTCAGAAATATTTCCACTTGCTTGATCTTTAGTATAGGTAGTAGTAACTTGTTCTTGTCCCTCAACACCTGAAATTTTTACTCTTGTAACGCCGTGGTCTAGTTCCTCATTCTTTTCATAAACGGTTTCATAAGGAACAGCTTTGGTCTCCACTTTGGTCTGAGGAAGTTGAGTGTCTTCTTTATATTCTGGGAGAGCCTCCTGTATCTCAGGCTCACCGGAAACGCCACCCTCATAAGAGGGAAGGGACGGTTCCACCAAGGATGCACCGGAAACACCGCCTTCATAAGAGGGAAGGGACGGTTCCACCAAGGATGCACCAGAAACACCGCCCTCATAAGATGGAAGGGACGGCTCTACCAAGGACTCGCCGGGAACGCCACCTTCATAAGATGGAAGAGACGGCTCTACCAAGGATTCACCGGAAACACCACCTTCATAAGATGGAAGAGATGGTTCTACCAAGGACTCACCGGAAACACCGCCCTCATAAGACGGAAGAGACGGCTCTACCAAGGATTCACCGGAAACGCCACCTTCATGAGACGGAAGAGACGGCTCTACCAAGGATTCACCGGAAACACCACCTTCATAAGATGGAAGAGACGGCTCTACCAAGGATTCACCGGAAACACCACCTTCATAGGATGGAAGAGGTGGTTGGACTTCTGGGGCTGTACTTATGCCATTTTCTTGAGGTTCCTTCTCTTTTGTCCCGACCAAAATCACCTGAGTAACTGGTTCACGAAGCACTTCTCTCCCTACTTCATTTCGCGTAACAATACCATCGATAATCCTTACTTCTGTTAAGATTCGTTCTTGTCCCTTGGCACCTTCTATAGAAATTCTTTTTTCTCCCTTCGCCAGAGTTGGGTCAGACTGCAATTGAGTTTCAAACTCTATCTCCCCTACCCTAACTTCCAGTTCTGGCTTGTCTTCAATAACAGTTTTCATTCCTTCATCTGGTACTTTTTTAGACTCAATACTCATACTTTTTTCAGGAGTTGGATTTAAAACAGGCTCAACTGCGTAAGATGGTTGAGGAGATTGCACAAGATCTTCAGTCGAGCTAAAATGAGATGCAGTCTGTGGTACAATCTTCTTAGACTGAGATTCTGAACTTTCCTCCTTTTGAGATAATGCTGGCGATTCTACCTTATCAACAGAAAGTTCCTTGCTACCACTATCTCTTACCAAATAATATCCCGTAAATTCATATCCTTGGACTGTTTCAGGACTTGGTAAAAACTGACCTTCTACTCTCTTAACAAGGGCTGGTTGCAATTCTACCAGATTTTCGAAAGCAGAGATGGATGCTCCCCAGCCACCAACAGCAAAGACTGTCACAAGGAAGTAAGACGCTCCCTTTTTTCTCTTGATTAAAGTAAAGGAAAGCAATAACAATCCTGCTCCCAAGATAAACATCCCATCATTAGAAAACAGACCTGTTTCTGGTAATCTTGTAGCTAATTTTCGATAGATAAAATAGTATTCTTTTCCCTCTTTTACCTCAATCTTATTTTCTTCAAACCATTGCAACTCAGATTTCAGCTTTTCAGATAAATCCTGCTCATCCAAATAATGACTTGAAATTAGTGTTGAACTCGTTTCTGTAGCCTGTACAGGTTCAGCTCCCATACCAGCAAAAAATAAACTCGTTCCTAGCAAGACCGAGCAAGCTCCTATTGTATATTTCCTCAAAGAAAAACGCTGCTTTCTCTCAAATTGAAATTCTTTCATCCCATATCCTATCATTCATTATTACTGTATATTTAGTATATCAGAAATAGTTTGTATTCACAAATCTTTCTAGTTATTCCCTTATCATTCCAAGTTAAGGGGGACAACATACAATAATTTTTATTTAAATGTATATCAATGTTCTTTGTTTTTCTTAACAAAAGTAATGTAAAAAGAGCCTGTCGCCAAGCTCTTTGTACTCAATGAAAATCAAAGAGCAAACTAGGAAGCTAGCCGCAGGCTGTACTTGAGTACGGCAAGGCGACGCTGACGTGGTTTGAAGAGATTTTCGAAGAGTATTAGTCTATTATTTCTTCTCAGCGCGAAGGGCTGACAAGATTTGTGTTCGGATATCATCCACACCATTTGGCGTATTTGGTAAAAAGATGGTTTGATTTCCTTTAGAGGCAAAGGTATTCAAGGTATCCAAATACTGGTTAGTCAAGAGGATAGACATGATTTGTTCTTCTGTCATGCCAACATTGGCTTCCTTGAGTTCCGTGATAGACTCTGCCAATCCATCCACAATCGCCTTACGTTGTTGGGCAATCCCCACACCATGGAGGCGGTCTTTTTCTGCTTCGGCTTCAGCTGCAGTGACGATCTTAATCTTGTCAGCTTCCGCCAATTCTTGCGCTGCGACCCGCTTACGTTGCGCCGCATTGATTTCATTCATGGATTGCTTGACTTCTGCATCTGGCTCAACCTTGGTAATCAAGGTTTTCACGATAATATAACCGTAAGTAGTCATTTCTTCTGCTACTTGGTGTTGAACTTCAAGAGCAATCTCGTCTTTTTTCTCAAACAATTCATCCAAGGTTAATTTGGGAACAGAAGAGCGAAGGGCGTCTTCGATATAAGATTTAATCTGAGATTCTGGACGCATGAGTTTATAGTAGGCATCTGTCACGCTCTGCTCATTGACACGGTACTGAGTCGCCACATTCATCATAACGAACACATTGTCCTTGGTCTTAGTCTCAACCACAATATCACTTTGCAACAAGCGCAACTGAATCCGCGCTGCAATCGAGTCAATCCCAAAAGGCAAGCGAATGTGAATACCGCTATTGGCAACCTTTTGGTATTTCCCAAAGCGTTCAATAATCGCCACCGACTGCTGACGAACCACATAAACTGTACTCAGTGTGACTATCACCAATAGGAGCACACAAACCACCACAAAAATCATCAAAAATGTTGCCATTATCGTGACCTCCATTATTATTTTTTCCTGTATTATAGCACATTTAAAGAAGGTTGTGCACTTTTTACTGCGATTTTTCCTGAAATGTCAATAATTAGAGGTGAAACTACATTTCAAGTTAGTAATCGCTTTTTTCATTACATTCACTTCTATAGAATCTACATCAATAGTCAGGGAATAACTTGCCTTAACTTTTCCCTCGTGCTATACTAGTGATTGAAATTAATAATAGGAGATATCTCATGAAAACAGCAAAAACTACTGTTACAATCCTTTCTGCACTTGCTTCTGTCGTCTTATTGGCTAGTTGTGCAATAAAGTTCACAGAAACACAGACAAGCAATAATAGCTCATCTGATAATCAAATTACAATGACATATGACCAACTACGGTCAAGAGAAAACACTATGTCAACCCTTTGGTATCAAAAATCAGCTGAAACTAAAGCTTTATACATACAGGGTTATAACGTTGCAACAAATCACCTAAAGGAATTGCTCAAAACAGAATCAGACAAACCTTACTCTATCGTTTTAGACTTGGATGAAACTGTCCTAGATAATAGCCCTTATCAAGTACAAAATGTTAAAGACGGTACAGCATTTACACCCGAAAATTGGGATATTTGGGTTCAAAAAGCTACAGCAAAAGCTGTCCCAGGTGCCAAGGATTTTCTTCAGTTTGCTGATCAAAACGGTGTCCAAATCTACTATATTTCTGACCGCTCAGCTAATCAAGTAGATGCTACCATTAAAAATCTTGAAAGTGAAGGAATTCCTGTTCAAGGACGTGATCATCTCATGTTCTTAGAAAGTGGTGTAAAATCCAAAGAAGGTCGTCGCCAAAAGGTTCAAGAAAAAACAAATCTTATCTTATTATTTGGTGATAACCTTGTAGACTTTGCAGATTTTTCTAAGACTTCTGAATCTGACCGTGATAAACAACTTGAAGAATTGCAAAAAGAATTCGGTGAAAAATTCATCATCTTCCCAAATCCAATGTACGGATCATGGGAATCAGCTGTATACGGTGGTAATAAACTAGATGCTAAAGGTCAAGTAGAAGAACGCCAAAAAGCCTTGCAAGGTTTTGATAAATAAAACAAATAAGCTGATTCTACATAAAATTAGGCTAACTTACAATCTTCAAAAAGTGGATAGGAAGGAATTCTGATAATCAGAAAACTTTCCTATCCACTTTTATAATTGATATAACATCAAACTTTTACACACCTGATACTATACGTTTTTTGATTTTAAAGATTTTTCTCTTAGACCCTATATTTCAAGAATTAAGTGACCTTGATGATCTAAATTTATTGTGGTATACTATTTTGGTCATCGGTTACCGATTACGTTCCTTACGGTTCGTGAGAGGAGGTGAAACTAATGAGCCTTATCATAGAGCTCGCTCTTACTATTATAGCGGATGTTATAGCTGGAATTATCTTGTATTTCGTCTGCAGATGGCTAGATAGTAAGGAGTAGACCGACTGACTAGCCTATCAACACCCGTTAAATCGCTAAGATACGTCAAAAAAGCCCTTAACTACGGCAATAGTTAGGGGCTTTGGTGTTCTAATGAACCTTATCAATTAACTATATTCTAGCATATAAGTCCTAATATTTCAAGCATTAAGCAATCTTGATGATCTAAATTTAATGTGATATACTATTTTTGTCATCGGTTACCGATTACGTTCCTTACGGTTCGTGAAAGGAGGTGAAACTAATGAGCCTTATCCCAGAGCTCGTTCTTACTATTGTAGCGGACGTCATAGCAGGAATTATCTTGTATTTCGTCTGCAAATGGCTAGATGGTAAGAAGTAGACCGAATGACTAGCCTGTAAACACCCGTTAAATCGCTAAGATACGTCAAAAAATCCCTTAACTACTGGCATAGT
Source organism: Streptococcus humanilactis (assembly GCF_019448275.1). GTDB lineage: Bacteria > Bacillota > Bacilli > Lactobacillales > Streptococcaceae > Streptococcus > Streptococcus humanilactis. Next base: position 23,240 of record NZ_JAHXBZ010000007.1, read on the forward strand.
TAAGGGATTTGGTGTTCTAATGAACCTTACCCGATAAAATTATTCTAACACACAAGCGCTAAGATTTCAAGAGTTTTATTTATTGTTTAAGGTTCTGAAAGATCTATAATGAAATTAGCCATCTAGTATCCAAAAACCGACTAGTTCCTATGATCTAGTCGGTTTCTCATCAATGCGCCAACATTTCTTGGGCGATTTCTTGTCCAGATAGGTTATCTGGGTAGTAGGTTGGCCAGTTATCCATTTCTTCAAAGAGAGCTTCTTGGCTTGTGCCTCCAAAGAAGATATGGAAATGTTCTGCCTTAACTGGGGCGATATTATGGTCACTAAACTGAACATACTTGAATTGTCCAGCATCAGCATCTGTGGCTTCAAAGAGGAAGCGCACGCCACGATTGCCTTTCTTATAAGTCAAGATTTTCTTACCAACATACTTGTAAGTATATTTCTTGCTTTGTCCACCTTGAACAAATTCCATAGTGTTATCAGTGATATTAATCTTAGTGACATCTGTCTGATAGCCTTTTGTATAGTAAGCCTTGTACTCAGCCTGGGTCATCTTACCAGTCAACTTAGCCTTGTAGTCAAAGACTTGATCCAACGTGCCATCTTCAAGGAAAGGATAGACTGATTGCCAGTTACCTGCATAGTCACTCAAAGTGCGGTCCTTGACGTCTGCATCCTCAAAGTAACCATTTTGGACTGTCTTAGTATCCTCTGCCTTTTCAGGCTCAATTGCTGGACCTTCTTGGTCTGTTGTTTGTTTCAAAGCTTTGAGGTTTTTCTCCATGATAGAGATATAATTTTCTCCCGCCTTGGTATCTTCTTCTGTCAGACTTTCTAAAGGATTGAGGACATCTGTTTTGACACCTGCTTCTTTTGAAAGTGTATTAGCAAGGGCTTGTGAAGCATTTTCCTCAAAGTAGATATAGGCGATTTTATTTTTCTTGACGTACTCTGTCAATTCTGCCAGACGTGCAGCTGATGGCTCTGCATCTGGAGAAAGGCCTGAGATTGCGACTTGTTTGAGTCCATAGTCCAATGCAAGATAGTTAAAGGCTGCGTGTTGAGTCACAAAGCTCTTTTGTTTGGCTTGAGACAAGCCTTCTGCATAAGCCTTATCCAAGGCTTGCAATTTTTCGATATAGGTAGCTGCATTCTTCTCAAAGGTCTCTTTTTTATCCGGATAATCTGCTGACAAGCTGTCACGGATGTGCTCTACAAGTTTAATGGCACGGACTGGTGATAACCAAACATGGGGGTCAAACTCATGGTGATGGCCTTCTTCGCCATGGTCATGGTCTCCCTCTTCTTCCTCGCTACCTGGCAAGAGCAACATATCGCCTGTCGCCTTGATGGTTTTGACCTTTTTCTTATCCAAGGTATCTAGCAATTTAGGAACCCATGTTTCCATATTTTCATTTTCATAAACGAAGGTGTCTGCGTCTTGGATTTTGGCAACTGCCTTGGCAGACGGTTCGTATTCATGAGGTTCTGTACCAGCACCGATTAGGAGTTCTACATTTGCAGTATCTCCTGCGACTTGCTTGGTAAATTCATAGACAGGGTAAAAGGTTGTCACAATATTTAGTTTGCCATCTGCCTGCTTTTGATTAGAACAAGCCACTAAAAACAAGGCACATAGACTGGCTAGCAAGAAGCTAATTTTTTTCACATTAGTCTCCTATTTGATAAAACGTCTTACTAAACTGATCAGTAAGAAGACAGTTACAAAAATAATGGTAATACTTGCGCTTGCAGGTGTTTCTGCATAGTAGGAAATGTAGAGTCCTGCCACCATTCCCAAAAATCCAATAGCACTAGCTAGCAGCATAACCGATTTAAAGTTTTTCCCCAGACGCAGGGCAATACTAGCTGGCAAGACCATAATGGTCGACACCAAAAGAGCTCCTGCAGCAGGAATCATAAGGGCAATGGCCACCCCTGTCACCATGTTAAAAAGAATGGACATGGTACGAACTGGCAAGCCATCCACAAAGGCCGTATCCTCATCAAAGGTCAAGATATACATAGGACGAAGGAAGAGGAAGGTCAAAATCAAAACAACCGCCGCAATGACAAAAAGGGAAATGACCTGTTCTTCGCTGATAGTCACGATGGAACCAAAAAGATACTGGTCCAAACTCATTGAACTCGAGCTTTTCCCCTTGCTCATAACAATCAGAGAAACAGCCAGACCTGTTGACATGAGGATAGCTGTCCCGATTTCCATAAAACTCTTGTAAACCGTACGGAGATACTCCAGAAAGACCGCCGCAATCAAGACAATGGCGATAGTAGAAATAGTCGGAGAAATCCCTAGTACCAGACCAAAGGCTACACCCGAAAGCGAGACGTGGCTGAGGGTATCACTCATCAAACTCTGACGACGCAAGATAAGGAAGGTTCCCAATACCGGCGAGAAAAGACTCATAGCAATAACAGCCAGAAAGGCGCGTTGCATAAAGTCATAAGATAACAAACTAAGCATGGCCCACCTCCTGATCATTCTCATGAACGTTGAAACAACGCCATGGCGAGTCTTGGTTACGGACTAGATGAATATTGCGATCCGCATAATCCTTAACTTCTTCAGGGTCATGGGTAATCATCAAAACAGCCTTGCCATGATGATGGGCACTGTGGTGCATGAGTTCATAAAATTCATTTTTACTTCCTGCATCCATCCCCGTCGTCGGCTCATCTAGGATAAACACATCTGGATCCGAAGCAAACATACGCGCAATCACCGCTCGTTGCTTTTGTCCTCCAGATAGAGACCCCAAGCGTTTGTCTCGGTGTTCCCACATACCAACTGAGTCCAAACTAGCCTTGATATGCTCCTCATCATGAGCATTCAAGCGACGGAACCAACCCTTTCGCGGATAGCGACCCGACTTGACAAACTCATAAACCGTACTTGGAAAACCCGCATTAAAACTGGCAATCTGTTGAGGAAGATAGGCTATTCTCAATTTCTTACCCTGCGTATTTGTCTTTGAAATAGTCACCTTGCCAATGCGTGGTTGGAGGATTCCAAGACTAGCCTTGATGAGTGTCGTTTTAGCTGCCCCATTCTCCCCTGTCAAGGTAACAAATTCCCCACTATCAACACTATAATTGATATGTTCAAGAACAGGTTCCTTATCATAATAGAAGGACAAATCCTCTACCGTAATATATCTCATTATTTGATTTCTCCTACTAAAGCAGTCAAAAACCGCTGGATCACTTTTTGTTCATTTGGAGTAAACTGAGTCGCCACTTGTTCATAGGTTAAAAGCGTATGCTCATGGTGATGGTGGTGCTCCTCAGCAATTGGACGAGCCAAGTCAGTCAACTGATAAAAAATCACACGCGCATCCTTAGGATCTTTAGACGTTTCCAACATCCCTTCCTTGACCAAAGACTTAATGGCCTTGGTAACTGCCGCCTGACTGACATTGAGACGACGAGCCAACTCTGAATTTGTTAAAGATTCCTCTGACAAGAGCATGAGGATATGCTCCTGGGTATTGGTCAGAGCTACCTCGCTAGTGCAATGACCTATTAGGATTTCATGTTGGTTTTCCGCCTGTAAAATCACCTCATTCAAAAAGCCATCGATATCCTTCGCTAGCTGTCTCATATCTGACTCCTTTCCTTTTAGACTTCTCTTTTTTAAGAGAAAAATACTATTATTTGACATTTTGTTTACCAGTTAATTATATCACAAGCAAAAAAAGAGTCAAGAAAAAACGTGAAAACTAGTTTCATTCTTGAACTCTTCTATATTATCTATTGAAATTCTTTGACATCTCCATCATAAGTCGCCCAATCTTTGCTGAAAAAGCGCTCATTCAGATGGTAAGTCGGAGATGGTGTGGGATTGGATAGGAAAGGATCAACTGCCTTGTCAAAAGCCAACCAGCCCAACCAACCAATATGAATTGTATCTTTTACAAAATAAGGTTCAGCACCATTTTTTGAAAAATCTGCTATATTGGTAAAACCTTGGCTTTCTAACTGGTAACGAATTTTTTCAACTGCATGTTGATACATATCTTGATTTAATCCTGTATAATCCATCCATTTTTTATTAACAGGTTGAATCACAAACAATACATTCACTTTTGAATTCGCAAATTGATTCAAGACTAATTGCAAGTCATTATATTCGGATGATTTTAGAAAATTATAATTTTTCTGATAATCCTTCCACTTTTTTAAATCTTTCTTTACTTGCGTATCATAGAAATGATTTTCCATCCCCATATCATTATTCGTGGTATTTGCTTCAGCATCTTTTACAGCAATTTCTCTCAATTCATCGTAGGAAAACTTATCTGGTAAGTCTTTTAGATACTTCTCCACGCGATCTCTATATTTTTCTCCATCATTCACTGACAATTGTCCAAATAGAAATGATTGTTTTTGGTTGAATCGTGCCAATGTATCTATGAGTGTCTTATCTATTTCTGAAAGTCGCTCACCCTCGGTTATTTTTTTGACTATATCTCCCAATACTACATTAGGATACTTTTTCATTAAACGCGTAGCGGCGTAACGACTTGAAAGATCTCCAGACTGATTTTCCAAAAAAGCGCCCAATTGATCCGTGTTAAAATACCTACGAAAAACTGCAGGTTCATACTCCGTTTCTGTGAACCACTGAGGAGAAATAACAAAAACAGCTTGTTTATTTTCTAGCTCTGGCAATATTTGCTGCATACCAAAGTACTGATTCAAAGAAGCTGCTCCTGCTTGTCCTAAAAAATAGGGTCTATACGAACGATTGTACTTCTCCGCTAAAACAGCTGGATGCATACTATCAAATCGAATCCACTCACTAGAACCAAAAAAGGGAATGAATCGTAGACTTGGGTCCGAAAGAGCTCTCACTTTCTGAAATCTTTCTCTAAAACTTTGTGTACTAATCGCTGCTGCATATCGTTTTTCTTCTGATAAATTATAACTTTTACTAGTAGGATAAAAGAAAATGAGCAGAAAAACCAACAAACCAGCTATCACTACCGGCCCGAAGATCATCCATAAGCGTTTAAGCATTTTGAAGCTCCACAATACCAGCTATGATTTTATTGGCTGTATTCCAGTCATCACGACCAAACTCTGTTACAGGGACACGAATGTCAAAACGGTTTTCAATTTCCACAATCAATTCAACCGTGCCCATGCTATCCAAGACACCTGCATCAAAAAGATCTTCATCCATCATGTCAGAAACATCTTCCATAAACAACTCATCAATAATTTCGATAACTTCTGATTTGATATCCATATTTTATTTCCTTTATTTTTTAAACCATAAATCATTCAAAAATCCAGAAAAGATTAAGAATGACAGCATGACGACATGGAAGGTGATAACCATGCCAAGCAACTGAATCCAGCGATTCTCAGGTAGAGCAGGCTTCCCTGCTTTTTTCCGTTCCTTATTGAGCGTTTTTTTCTTGCGAATCCAAGCATCATTGATGACCAAGCCTAATCCATGAAAAAGTCCATAGGCGATATAGTACCAGGTCACACCGTGCCAAAATCCCATAATCAGCATATTTACAATGTAGGCTACACTTGAGGTTACATTGCGATTTTTAAAGACCTTCTTTCTAGTCAACACCATGACCATTCGCATAAAGACAAAGTCACGGAACCAGAAAGAGAGACTCATATGCCAGCGATTCCAAAATTCCTTCAAATCCCTTGATAAAAAGGGCTTATTAAAGTTGATAGGGCTACGAATTCCCATCAAATTTGAAATTGCTAAGGCAAACATAGAGTAACCTGCAAAGTCAAAGAAAAGCTCCAGACCAAAAGTATACATAACTGCCAAGGCATAGAGGTTAAAGAAGCCACCTGATTGCAGGGCTAGATTCTTCAGAGGAGGGAGTAAGGTCTCTCCTAAAACATGAGCTAGGATAAACTTGTACAAAAATCCCCACATGATATAGCGAACAGATTCATCCAGCATATCCATCAACTCATCCCGCTCAGGAATGGTCTGATAATTTTCATTAAAACGCTTAAAGCGATCGATTGGACCACTTGAAAAAGTCGGCATGAAGAGAAGGAAACGGAGGAATTCCCACAAGGTGAAATCCTTGATCACTCCATCTCTCAGCTCGATGATAATCCCAACCGAACGAAAGGTCAGGTAAGAAATTCCCAAAAATCCAAGCAAAGACTGCGCTCCATTGATAGCTGGCTGCACCTTGACAAAGATAATCGGAAGGAGGGATAGAAAACTAACTAGGTAGAAGACCCACTTGCCATCCTTACTTTTTCGATAATGCTTATAGAAGAGTAAGAGCAATATCTCCCAGCAAAGGTAAATACCCAAGGCTGCCAATTGATTGGTCTTCCCACCCACCAACATGGTGACGATAAAGAAGAGGCTAACCAGCACTTCATACCAGGCAAAGCGTTTCTTGAAAAAGAGACCGATAAAGATGGGCAAGGTTGCAGCAATCACGTAGACAAAATACTGAGGATTGCCGTATGGCTCTAAATGAGGAAGCTGTTGAAAGAACTCCATCATCTCTTATTCACCTCGTTAATCAATCCTTTTATGTCAATTTTTCCATTTGGAGTCAGTGGCAAGCTGTCTCGGTAAAGGAATTTAGACGGCATCATATAGGACATCATGATATCTGTCAAATCTTCCTTAATAGCCTTGGTAATATCGATATCACGTTCAAACTGTTCACGAACACCATCTTTTAAGATGACATAGGCCAGTAGATTTTGTACCTTGTGGTCTTTGTTATAACGTGGAACAGCTACAGCAGACTCGATAAAGCGAGACTTATTGAGGTTTTGAGAGACATCTTCTAACTCAATGCGGTAACCGTTGAACTTAATCTGGAAGTCCATGCGTCCGCCGTAGAGAAGCAAGCCTTCATCTGTCATAGTTCCCACATCTCCTGTATGGTAGGCTGGTAGACCTTCAAACTCAAAAAAGGCTTCTGCCGTTTTTTCAGGATTGTTCATATAACCTTTTGAAACGGCTGGTCCAGAAACAATGATTTCTCCCTGTTCACCATTTGGCAGTTTATTGCCTTCTTCATCAATGATAAAGGTCGGAGAATCAGCCTTGGTATAGCCGATTGGAAGACGTTTGAGAGTCGCTAACATCTCGTCTGTCACAGCAACAGCTGACAGGGCTACTGTCGCTTCTGTTGGGCCGTAGGCATTGATAATACGGGCATTCGGGAAACGCTCACGCAGTTTTTGAGCCGTTTTAACCGTCAATTCTTCGCCATCAAAGTAGAAATGCGTAATGCCAGGCATTTTCTCGCTGTTGAAATCCTCAGATAACATAGCCATATCTGCAAAAGACGGTGTTGAAGTCCAGATAGCGATTGGCAATGAAAAGATGGTCGCAAAAAGTTGCTTAAAGTCCTGAGTAATAGCTGAAGGAAGAGCGAAAAGTGTACCTCCGAGTGCCAAGGTTGGCGCCCAATACATGACAGACAGGTCAAAAGAATAAGGTGGCTGAGCTAACATTTGCGGACGACTTGGTGTCGCAAATTCCTGATCCGTAATCATCCAATTGGTAAAGCTGAGAAGGTTATCATGGGAAATCTGCACTCCCTTAGGCTTACCGGTCGTACCAGAAGTAAAGATAATGTAGTAATTATCATCTCCCTTAACTGGATGCGTGATTTCGTAGTTATTCCCTTGGACAAAGGCTTCTTGAACCTGAGCTAGATTCATCATTGGCGTAGAAATCTGACCCAATGGAAAGTCTGAAATGGCAATAATCAAGCTTGGCTCCGCTACTTCTAAAATAGCTGAAACTCGCTCCAAGGCCGAATGGCTGTCAATTGGAATGTAGGCATGACCTGACTTAGTCAGTGCTACAAAAGTTGCCAACATTTCATACTCTTGGCCACCAAAAACGACCACAGGAGACTTCTCTGGCAAGCCTAGTTGGTCAATGGCTGCAGCTAAACTATCCGAATCGGCCTTTAAATCGCCATAAGTGTGTTCCTGCCCCAAAACATTGTAAACAGGATAGCTAGGCTGTGTCTGAGCAAAATGCTCAATGGTTTCAATCATATCTACTATTGGTTTATTTGACACAATAGGGATTCTCCTTCAAGTTAAAATTCATTATAGATAAAGCTTCCTTGACCCTGACCAAGATAGCTAAAGAAGTAAAGCAGCCCTAGAAAGATAAGAAAATACAAGGCTGTCCGACCAAGAAAGAGGTACAATTCTTTTCTCTGTTTCATCAAGAAAAACCATTCATTTCTGTAATTTTTCGCTAAAATAAGAGTGATTCTTACTAGCTTATTTTTCTACCATTGTACCACTTTATATAGTATTTTTTCAATTGTTTACCGTACATTTTCACTACATTTAAGCTAATTTTAAAGATTATGCGGTTTTTCTATGAATATTTCAAATAGAGTGTTCCTGGGCAAAAACTCAATTTTAGGAGAAAATGAAGTAAATCTTTCCATAATAAAACGCACAATATCAAGTTTCAACACCTGATACTATGCGCTTTTCTAATTTTTCAAGACTTTTTAACCAGTCTCTCATTTAAAATAATCTCGTCTGATATAAATTAAAATAGCTTCTATCATCAGACAAATGGCTGATAGCCAAAAACTGATGCTAATACCAAAACTCTCAGTAATATAGCTCATTAGCAAAACAAATACTGAAAATGCTAATGTCGAAATCACTTCAAGAACGGAATAGACATTAACCAAGTTATTTTCCTCTACTGTTTCCTGAAGAAATACAGTTTCAGGAACTTCTTTTAGCTGCGATAACATACCAACTAAAGCTGAAAATACTAAAAACATCTGTGCATTTGGAAAAAATAGAATAGTCAGCGTCACTATTGCCATGGCTATAAGAGAAAAAAGAATACTTTCCCACTTAAGAGCAAGAAACTTTTCAGATAGCCGAAAAGCAATTAAGCCACTAATTATAATCCCGATAGAATATGCTGTATTAGAATATCCCCAGTAACTTTCTGTTTCATTTAATAACTCAGTTACAAAGACAAGTATGATAGACGAAACCCAAATCGTATTTGAGAAAATTTCAAATAAATTTGCTGATACAAAAAGTCTTAATCTAGGATCTCTAGCAACTAACTTCCAACCTTTGAGCAAAATTTCAAGATTAGTCTCTGACTCTAGCACCTCCACTTCAGCCTTAGGAAGAAATAACATCAAAAAGCTAGAAATGATATACAAGATTAAAATGATAAACGTGGTAGGTAACAGACCAATTGTTGCAAATAAGAGTCCACCTAATCCCCAACCCACCAATTGAACAGCTTCACCACTCATTGACAAAGCTGAGTTAGCCTTACCCAAATCGGTCGCATAGCGCGGCACAATTGCATAAGAAACAGGTGCGGCAAAACCATCCAATATTGAAATTGCCACAACAAATAGATAGGTTACCAAAGGCGCTACGGATTGCATTACGGTAAACATTCCTACCAGTATCGCCAATAATATAGTCTTTCCAAATTGGGATAAAGATAAAACCCTATTGAGCGCTATCCTTTTAGTAACTAAAGGAACTAAAAGACTCGCAACAAAAGAGGATATCCCTATTAAAATGGGAACTAGTGACGTGGCAATTACTGATTTTGAAATAATGTATATGTTAGCAATGATTGTTACTCTAAAGAAAATATCTGCTAAATTTGCAAACAATTGAGAGACTAACAACTTGATAAATGAATTAGACATGTAACTCTCCTATAACATAAAAATATTTAACTGATAAATGGTATAGTAGACTTTGTTTGATAACTATTTGACACAAGATTAGGTGGTCAGAAATTGAATTTTTAACATTCCAACTTAGCCATAGTTTTTAGTTTTCACATCTTTAAATCAGCTAAAACAATCCATAATATAGCATATATATTATAGCTCGCAAGATGCCGAACAAGTCTATTTATTTTATTCTATATTTCCCCAAATCAATTACTTGATTATAAACCGTTTCTGAATCAATATGATGAGCAACTTCAATCAAAATGATAGGCAACTGCAAAAGTAACTGGCGCACTTGATATGCATTGTCCTTGTCTAAGGATGATGTAACCTCATCCGCCAACACAATGTCTTTTTGTCGAAGCAGACAGCGAACTAATTCAAGTCGTAAACGTTGTCCACCTGAAATGTTTTCTCCATTATTTATCAGTTGATAATCCAAGATATTGGTGATTTCATTCGTTAAGCCAACTTGTTCTAGACAACAGAGTAATTCTTTATCTGAAATCTCCTGTCCTAATGTTAAATTTTCTCGGATTGTCCCATGTATGAAAAATGGATTCTGAGAAATATAAGCGACATTCCCTTGATAATGAGTAAATTCTCGACCTGATTTATCACGTACGATAATTCTACCACTATTCGGGCTTATCTTTCCTGCTACCAACTGTAGGAGAGTTGACTTTCCGGTACCACTAGCTCCCTTTATTAAAACTTTACTTGGCTTAGTTAATCTAAGTGACAAATCATAAAAGAGCACTTGCTCTCCAACCTGTTTTGAAACGCCCTCCAAAACTAGCTCAGCTAAAGATTCGACTGTCGGATATGATGTTTCTAAACAAGATTCTTCCAATAATGAAAATATTTTTTCTTTCACTGTTTGCGATCGCTGTATATCAGATATGCTATACATAATTCTTTGAATAGGTCCGCTAAGATTCATTGTAGCTATATACATAGAGACCAAACTAGCTGTTGTTAACTCTATACCGCTCTTTTGTAATAAAAGACCAAGTGCAAGAGGTAGTACCTGACTAAGGAATTCTAAAGGACCATTGAAAAAATAAACGACATTGCTAGTCCATTCATTTTTCCAACGAGCATTCTCGTAACACTCGTTGTTTTTTCTCATCTTAGCAAAGTTTTCTTTACTAGCGCCATAAAAATAGATCGTATCTGCTCCCTTAAAAAAATCTCCTACAGATAGATGAAAAGCTTTTTGCATTTCCGAAAAATTTGCACCACTTTTCATTAAACGATTATTCATTACCCATTGAGGTAATGGTCGAAGAAAAGAGAACACAATAAAAACAATACCAAGCCAAAAATTTTGCACCAAAATAAAAACAATCGTTGTACAAAGTATAAAAACTCTTCCAACTATCATATCCAGGGGTAAAAAGAAGCGATTATAGAGCAGTTCCATATCTTGTGTAACAATTGAAACTTTTTCATCATATACAACATTTTCTTTCAAAAATAGTTTCTTAATAAGCTGATCTTTTAACCGAATTTGCATATGACGCTGCAGATTATTACTGACAAAATTTGCTAGCAACATCGTGCTATAAAAAAACAGGTGTAAACACAGGCCATATAAAACAAAGTATGAAATTGTACCAATTGTAAGTTGCTCTTCACGAATATTCAATAGCTTATCCAATAACAATGGCTTTATTAGAGCCATCCCACTATTCAAAAGCACTCCTATTAAAAAATAGATAAAAATATTAGTTTTAATGTATTTTAGAAATTTCATAAATAAGCCTATCTAAAAGAAAGCAAATAGATATAAAAGCCTCAGTCTAAAAGTTATAAACAAATTAACTCCAACTGAGACTATACAATAATTTAATTAACCTATATATGATGCTGTTTATTAAGAGTGATTATTGTTACTATTGAAAAATAATTCTCCTGTTTCACTTTTCTTTCTTAAAATATATGGAGATAGAACTTGCATATTAAATACCTCAAAATTCATAATTATGGTGACAACTTCGAAAAATCCTATCGCTCAAATACAATGAACTGATAAAACAACCGTAATTGAAATTTCTAAAGACAATTCTACCAAAATATTATTTCGAGATACTTCCTTTCCCATATCTGCGTATTACTTTTTACTTGCTAAAATTTTTTCTAAGTGCCTTTCATAATTCTTTGCCAAATGGTTACTTCCCGCTAATTTCATTGCTCCAATACACTTCCTCATTTCAATAATTGCTTTACAATCCATCTCTTTTTTGTATCGATACAGATGTTGTGCATACTGAAATACCAATCGCTCATAAATTTCAGTTTCAGTGAAAAAGCATTGGTTTAGTCGTTTTTCAAAATACAAAGCATCAAGAAATTTTCCTCTTTCAATACATGTGATATATCCGTTCAATAGCATAGATGAAATCAGTCGTCTATTATTAGGAATTTCTTTATAAAAATCAGAACGTTTAGACATCTCTCTAGCCAAAACCATAAAGACATCGTGTTTTAGGACATCTAAAGTATTTGAAAAAATCAATAATTCATAGTATCCCCAATATTCAACACTAAAGAGATAGTCAGTTAGATAAGATAAATCATCACCAGAATAATAAGCTTCTCCAGATAAATCTTGTAAACGAATTTTTAATAAAATAATGTTAAGCTTATGAAATTTCTCTTGTTTAGAATCTGACTCCATCTGAGAATAAAGTAGTTTTTTCAACCCATCAACATCATGATTTGATACAAAATGCCTAACCTTTGATAAGAGTTCGTTCAGTTCATCACGATGAAAATCATGAACAGCATACATAAATTCATCAATAGGCATGTTAATTTCATCCAAAATAGCCATAAATTTTGAAATGGTTAAATCAGTCTCTCCCTTTTCAAAACGTGAGAGCTGTGATGTTGATATACCAGCTTTTTCGACATCTTTTAAGCGAAACCCTCTCGATTCTCGAAACTTTTTAAAAATTTCTCCAAATTTTTTCATAATATCTCTCCAACAAGCATATATGGGAACAGTTTTTGATTTTTAATATTTTAGCATAAAATAGAAGAAAATAAAAGTGAGGTATTTCACATGAAAAAGCAAAAGCTATTGCCTTTATTATTCCTACTTTTTGGAGGAATTATGATTATCGTTGTTGGCTAGTACTAAGAAATTAGTTACTAAAATACTTACATCTTCAATCGAAAAAAGTGACTGGAGAAAAAATCTTAACGATAAGAAAAGCGCATAATATCAGGTATTGAAAAACTTGATACTATGCGTTTTATTGTGAGAAGATTTACTTTATTTTTTGCTGAAATTGGGTTTTTTCCCAAGCTCTATCAAAATAATTGTTTTCTAATACTCTTCGAAAATCAAATTCAAACCGCGTCAACGTCGCCTTGCCGTATATATGTGACTGACTTCGTCAGTCTTATCTGCAACCTCAAAACATTGTTTTGAGCAACCTGCGGCTAGTTTCCTAGTTTGCTCTTTGATTTTCATTGAGTATAAACTAGAAAAGTGAGAATACAAGTACGGCCAAGGCTGCACCGATAACAGGTCCTACAACTGGAATCCAAGCATAAGACCAGTCTCCATCTCCCTTATTTGGAATTGGCAAAAGGCTGTGCATGATACGAGGTCCAAGATCACGCGCAGGATTCAAGGCATAACCTGTTGTCCCACCTAGTGATAGACCGATACCGACAATCAAAGTTCCTACTGCAAAGGTTCCGATACCTGCCTGAAAATCGTAAAGACCCAAAGCAAAGATTGTTAATACCAATACAAAAGTTCCTAGGATTTCACTAATCAAGTTTGATACAGTATCCTTGATGGCTGGCCCGGTACTGAAGGTTGCCAGGATATTACCTGCATTTTCTTCTGCCTCATAATGCGGTTTGAATTGCAACCAAACCAAAATCTGACCCAGCATAGCCCCTGCGAACTGGGCTAAGATATAAGGCAAAACGGAAGCCCAAGGCAGACCACCTTTTAAAGCCACACCAATTGTCACAGCTGGGTTTAAATGAGCTGGACTAAGTTTTCCAGATACAAATACTGCAACCGCAACTGCAATCCCCCAACCCATAGTAATCACAATCCAACCTGAGCTATTGCTCTTGGTTTTAGGAAGAACTACACCTGCTACAACACCATTTCCTAGAAGAATCAGGATTAAAGTCCCCAAAAATTCTCCAAATAATTCATTCATCATCTTTATGTCTCCATTAAAAAGAAGGGGCGGGCGACAAGGATTGTTGCCCGCCACCTCTTTTATTTTTTCTTAATTTTTTAATTCTGCTAAATCATTGTTAGCAAGAGCTGCTTCGACATCCGCACGGTAGCCTGCTTTTTCATCTTCTGACCAGTCATAGAATCGTCCCATTTCATCCAAAACTGGCTCAACGATACTATCCAAACTATCACGCATAAAGAGCATGTGGTTGGTACGACGAAGGAAGAAGTCAACTGGGCTGATAGCCAACTCATTGCGCATTGCATAGTGAAGGGACAAGGTGTCCGCCAAGCTGAGTCCTGGCGCTTGTTCCAAGCTGTGAGCAAGTGCAAAGACCTTCGGTGCATTTGAACCGTAAAGATTTGCCAGATAGTGAGCTTCCTTGCTATCCAATCCACGTGAAACTCCAAGTTGCGCAAAGGCTTCGATTTCTGAATCCACATTTGCTGGGTTCAATTCTCCACCTGAAACAGGATAAGTCTTAGAATTGATCAGTTTAAAGCTGCGATCAAATTCTGCTTTAAGGATATCAACCACACGCTCCATAGCTCCTTCAGCCATCTTACGGTAGTCTGTGATTTTACCACCAGCAAGGGTCAAAAGGCCATTGTCATCACGATCCAAGCTCGAACCACGTGAAACTGCAGATGGATCCAAATGTTTCTCAGAGGTACTGCTTTCAAGCTTGCTGACAGCAGACTCAACATCTTCACGCGTTTTTTCTTTCGATAGATAAGCTTCGACAGTCGCAATCAAGGTATTAAAGCTTTCGTCGCTAATAGTTCCGTTATTTCCGCCATTGTAGTCAGAAGCGCTATTGCCTGCAATCAATGGACGAAGACCTGCCCAGCTGCTTTCGATATCATCAATGGTAATGTTAGCTTCTGGGAAGCGGTTGTTGACAATGCCAAGTAGATAATCTACATCTTCCTGAGTCACTTTTGGATGTTCCAAATCACCTGTGTAGTCTGTATCCGTTGTACCAAAGTAAGTCTTGTTTTCACGTGGGAGAACAAAGACCATACGACCGTCACCCAAACCTGTATCAAAGTAAACCGGCTGTGAAACCTTGATCTTGCTTGAATCCACTACCAAGTGAACTCCCTTAGTTGGACGCATTTGTGAGAATTGTGTTCCCTTATTAGACAAATTACGCACCTTGTCGCTCCAAGGGCCTGTTGTGTTGATCACCAGACGCGCCTTGATTTCAAAAACTTGGTCTGTCAACAAATCACGAGCTACAACACCTGTAATCTTACCACTTTCATCAAATAGGAAGCCTTCTGCCTTCACGTGGTTGGCAATGAGGGCACCGTCTTGGTTGGCACGTTTGATGTTTTCAATCACAAGACGGGCATCGTTGTTACGGAAGTCAAGGTAAACCCCACCTCCTATCAAACCTTCTTTCTTCAAGTTTGGCTGGCGTTCCAAGACTTCTTCCTTGCTCAAAACCTTGTTAGCAGCCGGTGTGTTGTTAACTCCTGCCAAAAGGTCATACAAGTCCATAGCTACTTTAAGACGGAAGAGGCTAAAAGTAGCTCCATCTTCATCGTAAACTGGCAAGAGCATTGGGTCTGGTTTTGGAATGTGTGGAGCGATTTGTTGAACTACAGCACGTTCAGAAACCGTATCTGATACTACTTCTACGTCGAATTGTTTGAGGTAACGAAGACCGCCGTGGACCAATTTTGTTGAACGGCTGGATGTTCCTTCTGCGAAGTCCTGCATTTCAATCAAACCAGTTTCAAGACCACTAGCTGCCGCCTGCAAGGCTACACCAGCACCTGTGATTCCTCCACCGATAATCAAGAGGTCCAAGGTACGTTCCTGCATTTTTTTAATTGATAATTCACGTGTTTTCTTTGAAAATTCCATATTTACACACTTTCTAACTAAGTCGCTTTATTCTTCCAGTATTAGTCGTCTACTTCCGCAAAGACTTGGGTTGCTTTCACAGCCTTCTTCCAACCCTTGTAAAGTTGTTCCTTGCGAGATTCGTTCATAGATGGCTCAAAGAGTTCTCCTGTCTCGTTCAAGAGTTTCAACTCATCCAAGTCTTTCCAGTAACCTACTGACAAACCTGCTAGGAAGGCTGCCCCTAGAGCTGTTGTTTCCAAGTTTTTGGCGCGTGCGATATCGATTCCCAAAATATCAGCTTGGAACTGCATGAGGAAGTTATTCATGGCTGCACCACCGTCTACTTTCAAGACTTGGATAGCTGTTTGAGCATCCACTTGCATCGTATCGATAATATCACGCACTTGATAAGCTATAGATTGAAGAGTTGCCTTGATAAAGTCTTCTTTACTTGTTCCACGAGTCAAACCAAAGACAGAACCGCGAGCATTTTGGTTCCAGTATGGAGCACCTAGACCTGTAAAGGCTGGTACGACATAGACTTCATCGTTGTTGTGAGAATCACGAGCATATTTTTCAGATTCTGGTGAATTTTCAACCATGCGAAGACCGTCACGAAGCCACTGAATGGCACTTCCTGCGATGAAGATAGAACCTTCCAAGGCATAGTAAACCTTGCCGTTGATTCCGTAACCAATGGTTGTTAATAGGTTGTTTTCAGACAACTGCATTTCTTCACCAGTATTCATGATGATGAAAGAACCTGTTCCATAAGTATTCTTGACCATACCTGGTTCAAAGGCCAACTGCCCAAAGAGGGCTGCTTGTTGGTCCCCAGCCATACCTGAGATTGGCACTTGTCCACCATAGAAATGGAATGGCGCTGTCTTACCGTAAATTTCAGAGTTAGAACGAACTTCTGGCAACATAGCCTTAGGAATGTTGAGGATTTCCAAAATCTCATCATCCCATTTGAGTTCTTTAATGTTATAAAGCATGGTACGAGCTGCATTTGAGTAGTCCGTCACGTGAGCCGCACCGTCAGTCAATTTCCAAACCAACCAAGTATCGATGGTACCAAAGAGCAATTCACCCTTTTCTGCTCGCTCTTGAGCGCCCTCTACATGGTCTAAAATCCAACGAACCTTGGTAGCAGAGAAGTAAGCATCAATGATCAAACCAGTCTTTTCATGGAATTTTTCCACATAACCTTGACTTTTTAGTTGTTCAGCCAAAGGAGCTGTCTGGCGTGACTGCCAAACGATAGCATTGTAGATAGGAAGTCCTGTTTTCTTATCCCAGACGACAGTTGTTTCACGCTGGTTGGTAATCCCGATTGCTTCGATTTGATTTGGCTTGACACCACTTTCGATGAAAGCTCCCGCAATAACTGACTGGACGGAATTCCAAATTTCATTGGCATTGTGCTCTACCCAACCTGCCTGAGGGAAAATCTGGGTAAACTCTTTTTGACTCGAGCTGACCTTTTCTCCTTTTTTGTTGAAAATAATGGCACGAGAGCTTGTAGTCCCCTGGTCAATGGCCATGATGTATTTTTCTTGTGACATGTGCTGTCCTCCTGATAAAGATCTTGAGGATGTTTCCTCTTTACACTAACTAGTATACAAAATAAAGCGCTTTCTTGTTCATCAACTTTTTTTAATTTTTAAAAAAACGTGAGGAGATTGTGTGAATTTCACAAAAAAGACCTGGAACAACCAAGCCTTTTAAGTGAATAATAACTGACGAATCCCTGCCAAATCTTCCAAATCCAAGTCATTTTTTAAATAATAGACTGGTGTTTGTTCCTTCTTATGAATAGGGTTATTGGTAACCAGCAAATCATAATGCCGAGTACAATCATAGGCTTCAATGGTAATAAAACGATTGTATTCCAAATACCGTTTCAAAATAGCTGCCATCCTTGAAAAGACAAGAAAACCAGATGTCAAATCCAGACCAATCCGCATATGTTGACCACCATTTTCAGCCATATACTCTATCAACTGGAGCCATTCCCAGAGAATTTTCTTATCCAAATCCGTCCCCTGCTGAAAGGCAGATAGAGCATGAAAAATCTCCTCTGCCGTTCCCCTAAAATCATGTTCCATCAACAAATAAGGATGACGATTCTCTAACTGGTACTTGTAGCGGTCCTGTAAGATATAGCCCTTATAGAGATAGACTTGAGCACAAAGCTGACTGAGTTCATAGGTAACGTGATCCTCTGTATAATCCCCCAGCAACTCCTCCTTCTTCATCTCTTGAATCAATTGTGTCAGTAAATCTGCCAACTGCCCTCCAAAACCAAGGATATACTCCATAGTATGAAGAGGAAGAATGCGATGGGATAGGAGGAAAGAGAAGAAAATCATCATCTCCCCATCCTCAGTTCCTAGAGGAAGGTGTAGTCCAGCGAAAAAGGACGGAGCCTTTCGATGCAGACGAAGGTAGAAAATATTGTCAAAATACCCTCGCATTTTTTCTTCTATCACTTGAAACTGACAGGCATTGACCCGAAGACGTTGTTGACTGATATGAGACCAGAGAACCAAGTCCAATTTCTGCCCTGAAGACAAGCTTGCACCGCAGATTTCCTCTAAACTGGCAATCTCCTGTTTTCTCTCTGGTTTCTGCATATGGCTTTCCCATTCCTGACTGGACCAGACCTTGCGGAAAAGACAGAAATAGAAATAGCGAATCTGATGCTCTGGACCTCGCCAACGTCCATTTTGGATGGATAAGTCAAATTCTGACAAAATCTGATTTAAACTAGCCAAGTGACGGCCAAGCGTAGCCTCGCTAATCATCAATTCTTGAGCTAGCTGATGGGCTAAAAACTGTTGGTGGTAGAGAAGATAGACCAAAATCTGGTATTTAACAGCATTCTCCAAAAACAAGCTCCGAATATCTCTTCCCTTGGTAGTTGCACCGATCGATAGACGCAGATTTTCATCTTCTAAGTGAATAGTCAGCTCTAAGCCACTATCCAAAGCCTTGTCATTGAGAAGGGTGACATATTTGGTTAGGGTTGCTTTTGAAAATCCTGTTTCCTCCATTACAGCCTTGACGGTCGTCTGAGACTCTTGTAATAGAAAGGAAAGAATTGAAAATTGGCCGGATTCAGCCTTTTCCATCAAATCTCCTAAATACATTTGTTACCCCTTTCATTTTCTACCTTAAGCATAGCATAAATCTTAGAAATGCTGAAATAATCTGTTTCTCTTTTTATTTTCCTGCTAATTTCCTAGTCCATTATCCTGAAAATCAGCAAACACACGCCTCCCCCTTTGGGCATTTTTATGCTAAAATAGTAGATATGGATAAAATTATTAAAACTATATCAGAAAGCGGAGCCTTTCGTGCTTTTGTCCTTGACAGCACAGAAACCGTCCGCACTGCTCAAGAAAAACACCAAACCCAAGCTAGCTCAACTGTAGCGCTTGGTCGAACTCTTATCGCTAGCCAGATTCTCGCAGCCAATGAAAAAGGAAATACTAAACTAACAGTTAAGGTGCTGGGATCTAGCTCCCTAGGTGCTATCATCACCGTCGCTGATACCAAGGGGAATGTCAAAGGTTACGTTCAAAATCCTGGTGTTGACATCAAAAAGACTGCAACTGGTGAAGTTTTAGTTGGACCTTTTGTCGGCAATGGTCAATTTCTCGTTATCACAGACTACGGTACTGGAAATCCTTACAACTCTATGACTCCCCTCATTTCTGGGGAAATCGGTGAAGACCTTGCCTTTTACCTGACTGAAAGCCAACAAACCCCTTCTGCAGTCGGCCTCAATGTCCTTTTGGACGAAGAAGACAAGGTCAAGGTTGCAGGTGGTTTCCTAGTTCAAGTCTTGCCGGGAGCCAAGGAAGAAGAGATTGCCCGTTTTGAAAAACGCATCCAAGAAATGCCAGCTATCTCAACCCTTCTGGAAAGTGAAGACCATATCGAAGCCCTCCTCAAGGCTATCTACGGTGACGAGGCCTACAAGCTTCTTTCTGAAGAAGAAATCCGTTTCCAATGTGACTGTAGCCATGAGCGCTTTATGAACGCTCTTGCTAGCCTTCCAAGCTCAGACTTGCAGGAAATGAAAGAGGAAGACCACGGGGCAGAAATCACTTGTCAATTCTGCCAAACTACTTACAACTTTGATGAAAACGACCTGGAGGAACTCATTCGTGACAAATCTTAATACACCTTTTATGATTGGCAATGTTGAGATTCCCAATCGTACCGTTTTAGCACCTATGGCTGGCGTGACCAACTCAGCCTTTCGTACTATCGCAAAAGAGCTCGGAGCTGGACTCGTTGTCATGGAAATGGTCTCTGACAAGGGAATCCAATACAACAACGAAAAAACCCTGCACATGCTTCATATCGATGAAGGCGAAAACCCTGTCTCTATCCAACTTTTTGGTAGCGATGAAGACAGCCTAGCACGCGCAGCAGAATTCATCCAAGAAAACACCAAAACCGATATCGTGGATATCAACATGGGCTGCCCAGTTAACAAAATCGTGAAGAACGAAGCTGGCGCTATGTGGCTCAAGGATCCAGACAAGATTTACTCTATCATCAACAAGGTCCAGTCTGTCCTTGATATCCCACTTACTGTTAAGATGCGTACCGGCTGGGCTGACCCATCTCTGGCAGTAGAAAATGCCCTCGCTGCTGAAGCTGCAGGTGTTTCTGCCCTCGCTATGCATGGCCGTACCCGCGAACAAATGTATACAGGTCATGCAGACCTTGAGACCCTTCACAAGGTCGCTCAAGCTTTGACCAAGATTCCATTCATCGCAAACGGTGACATTCGTACGGTCCAAGAAGCCAAACAACGCATCGAAGAAGTTGGTGCTGACGCAGTTATGATTGGCCGCGCAGCCATGGGAAATCCCTACCTCTTTAACCAAATCAACCATTACTTTGAAACAGGAGAAATCCTACCTGATTTGACCTTTGAAGACAAGATGAAAATCGCCTACGAACATTTGAAACGCTTGATTAACCTCAAAGGAGAAAACGTAGCAGTTCGTGAATTCCGTGGACTCGCTCCTCACTACCTCCGTGGAACATCTGGCGCAGCCAAGCTCCGTGGAGCTATTTCACAAGCTAGCACTCTGGCAGAGATTGAGGCTCTCTTGCAGTTGGATAAGGCTTAAAATGGTTCATACTGCTCTACTGGTTATCGATATGCAAAAAGCATTTAATAGCCCTATCTGGGGAGAACGAAATAACCCTCAAGCTGAATATCAAGCACTGAAGGTACTGGCATACTTTCGTAAACACGATCTCCCAGTCTTACATGTTCAACACATATCTGACAATCCCCAGTCGCAATTTCATAACAAACAAAATCAGGAGTTTAAAAGTGGATTTGAACCAGTTGCTTCCGAACCTATCTTTCAAAAAACGGTTAATAGCGCCTTTATTGGAACAAATCTTGAAACCTATTTACGAAAAAATCAGATTTGTCATTTAGTCGTTGTTGGTTTGACCCTGCCTCATTGTGTATCTACTACGACACGAATGGCAGCAAATCTTGGTTTTGAAGTCACTTTACTAGCAGATGCTACTGCCAGTTTTACCCTATCTAACAAAAACGGTCAGGCCATCTCTCCTGAGACTATCCATGAGATTAATCTCCTTTCTCTACAAGATGAGTTTGCTCAAATTCTTACTACAGAAGAATTTTTAACCCAAGTACAAGTATAAAATAATATAGAGCCAAAATAATCCGTCAACTCTTATTGAGCTGACGGATTTTCTTTGATTGTAAAAATTCAAATACTGAGGGTTGTTATTGACTCAAAGCAACACTAGAAACCTTACCATCCGCTCCTGTTGTAATTTGGATGACTTTTCCTCCACCAATTTTGGCATTATACTTACCATCATCAAGAGTATAAGAGTAGCCTCTGATAGAGTAGTTTTCTTTCTTTCCATCAGCAGATTCTACTGTAAATTGACCACCTGATGAAACTGTGATGGTTTCGCCATTTGCTCCCTTCCAATTGCCCGCTGCAGCTGAGAAATCACCGTTCACCATTGTTAGAACACCCTTGTAGCGTTTATTTTGCTCTGCTTGTTTGTCTTGAAGTTTGCGGTCAGTTGTAGGATCATAGCCTGACTGGTTAGACTGGGCTTGAGGAGACTGTTGAGTTGAAGGAGCCTGAGCAGGAGTTTGTTGATTAGCCACTTCTTGACCTTGTCTTTGCTCTGGTGCAGGTGCCACTTGTGATGGTGTCGCACTTGCTGAAGATTGATCAGTAGACGCCTTAGCCTTTTCAGATGAAGCTGAACTTGAGGACTTCTGAGTCTTGCTTTCTTTGCTAGCAGAAACTGCTTTAGAACCTGATGATTGGCTTGTCTTAACAGAACTGCTTACTTGAGTTGTTTCCTTTTTATTTCCACAAGCTCCCAATAGCAAGGTAGAAGCCAATACAGTTGCTGCCATCAATTTGATATAGGTTTTCTTTTTCATTTTTCTACTCCTTTGTAATGTTTTAGAAATATAAAGAAATCTTTTTGTAATATAATTGTAACATTGCATTTTAAACATGTCAACAATTTATCTAAACTATTTTAAAAATCTTAAATACTTTAGATACATTTACTCCTCCTACTCTTCTATTCGTAATAAAATAGAAAAACAGGAGATTTTTCTATTAAAAATTTGAATTTGTTTTATGTAATCGCTTAAAACTTTAAGTACAAAGGAATATAATAACATTGAAATAGAATATAGGAGGTGCATTCTTATGCTAAATAAGTATTACAAGTATCTTCCTTGGTTGATTTTAGGAGCTATTGGCTTTTTATCAGTCAGCCACTCACTATGCTAGAACTGCATTTGATGTCTTCTATCTGACTACAATCTTTTTGATTGTCTATATCGCCTTGTTATACATGAGAACTATCTCAAGTATCGATACAAAGCCTTCTTTACTCACATGTTGAGCAATTCTAAGAAAGATAGCCATCCCTAAAAACACTCGCAACACAAAATCATCTCATTATGGTACATAAAGAGGTCGGGAACTTTATCCCGACCTCGTTTTTATGAAATATCAAATTTTAACTGGCCTGCTTTGACACCAATCTTAAGTGTGCTGCCTGCCTCTAATTCTCCCTTGAGAAGAAGTTCTGCTAACTTGTCTTCCACTTCTGTTTGTAGGGTTCTGCGAAGTGGACGAGCTCCCATCTCTGGGTCATATCCTTGATTTGCCAACAATTTCAGGGCGGAAGCTTGTAATTTCAAGTCAATGCCTTTTTCAGCCAAACTTGCCACTAAAGGTTTGACCATAATCTTCACTACTTCCTGCATATGGTCACTAGAAAGGCTATGGAAGACCACCTTTTCATCAATACGGTTGATAAACTCAGGTCTATAAGCCTTTTTCAACTCTTCAAACATGCGTTTTTCCATATTTTCCTGATCAAAACGAATATCCTTAGCTCCAAAACCGACGGTCTTGTCATCCCGAAGGGCTGTCGCACCAAGGTTTGACGTCATGATGATAATGGTATTTGAAAAGTCGACCTTGCGGCCCTTGCTATCGGTCAAGACACCATCATCCAAGACCTGCAAGAGAACATTAAAGATATCTGGGTGGGCCTTCTCTACCTCGTCAAAGAGAAGAACGGAGTATGGTTTGTTGCGAACCTTCTCAGTTAACTCCCCACCTTCTTCATACCCCACATAGCCTGGAGGAGCTCCGTTGAGACGACTGGCTGCAAATTTCTCCATATACTCACTCATATCAAAGCGGATAAGGGCTGATTCGTCGTCAAAAAGAACTTCCGCCAAAGCCTTGGCTAATTCGGTCTTACCGACACCTGTCGGTCCTAGGAACATAAAGGAACCAATCGGACGCTTGTGACTGCGAATCCCTGACTGATTGCGGCGAATCGCACGGCTAATGCTTGAAACAGCTTGATCTTGACCGATGACACGTTTATGCAGTTCAGCTTCCAGATTCAGGTATTTCTTAGCATCTGTTTGGGTGAGTTTTTGGACTGGGATGCCTGACAAGCGACTCAAGGTGGTCAAAATATCAGACTCTGTCACCAAGTCTTTATATACAGGCACTTCCTCTTCTTTTGCGATTAGCTGAGCTGCCTGTTTCCACTTACCATCCATCAAGGCCTTGTCAGCTGGACTCAAACCTGAATCGTCTGCTTTTACATGCTTAGCCTTATTTTGCACTGTTGCTGCTGCTTCATCTAAGAGGTCGATAGCAGAGTCTGGCAAGTGACGGCTAGTCAAGTAACGATGGGCCATCTTAACGGCTGTTTCGACCGCTTCATCTGTGATTTGCACACGGTGATGTTTCTCATAAGTCGCCTTCAAGCCTTGTAAAATGGTCATGCTGTCTGTAACACTTGGCTCTTCAATCGTCACTTTGGCGAAACGACGAGAAAGGGCCGCATCTTTTTCGATGTGTTTTTGATATTCTTCCTGAGTGGTCGCACCAACTGTTCTCAAGGTTCCACGCGCCAAGGCTGGCTTCAAGATATTGGCCGCATCTAGAGTTGAGTCAATCCCACTACCAGAACCCATGATGGTATGAAGTTCATCGATAAAGAGGATGACTTGGCCATCTTCTTCAATATCCTTGATGATATTGTTCATGCGTTCTTCAAAGTCACCACGGAAACGTGTACCTGCAACGACATTCATCAAATCAAGCTCTAACACGCGCATCTTAGCCATTTCCGCAGGTACATCTCCACTAGCAATACGCTGAGCGAGCCCAAGCGCCAAGGCTGTTTTCCCGACACCAGCATCCCCAACCAAAACAGGATTATTCTTGGTTTTACGGCTCAAAATTTGAATCATACGCGAGATTTCCTTATCCCGACCGATGACTGGTTCTAACTTGCCAGAACGCGCTTGCTCTGTCAAATCATGCGTATAGTCCTCGAGACCACCACTCGGAGTCTGGGGCATCCCCATCATATTAGCCATAGAATTTTGCTTGTCAGCCACTGTACGATGGCGTTGGCGTAAAGCCTTGAGATCTTCACGAGTCCAGCCTGCTCGTTCTTCTAGATTTCGACGTAGGGCAGCAATCTTGACCTGATCTTTCTTATCTTCATAAGAAAAACCAGCTCTCTCCAAGATACGAGTAGCCAAGGCATTGCCATCATGCAAAATCGCATAGAGGACGTGCTCCGTCCCTAGCACCTTAGCATGGACCACTGACGCTACATACTCTGCTTCGTCAAAAAGAACCTGCAAACGATGGGAGAACGGCAATTCCGTAAAAGTTTCATCCTGGCTATAGTCCGTTTCAGTCAGTTCCAAAGCGACTTCTTCTAAACGGTCCATCTCATATGGATAATCATTTAAAGTTGCCCCTGCCACACTATAACTGTGATTGGACATGGCAATCAACAAGTGCCAAGACTCTAGATAACGAGCTCCAAAATGGCTAGCCACCATGTAGGCACTTTCGATACATTCATTCAATGCTTTTGAATAGTTCATCTTACTTCCCTTTTCTATCTACCTCTTGTATGACCTGTCGTAGCATGTTAGCTCGAACAACTGGAGCTTCTTCTCCTAGAACGCGATCCAAAGCTACTGATACTAGCAAATTCATCTCCTGCTTGGTCATCAATTCCTGCTCAACCAAAAGCTGTAGAATATCCTCATAAATTTCTTGACTGACCCGCTCACCAATCGAGTAAAGCAAATCGCGGAGCATTTCATGATGACTAGAAAACTCAATCCGTCCTATACGAATATAGCCTCCGCCACCACGCTTACTTTCAACCAAGTAGCCTCTACTTTCCGTAAAGCGTGTCTTGATCACATAGTTGATCTGACTAGGAACAACCTGAAAGGTATCTGCCAACTGACTCCGTTGCAACTCCACAATACCAGATTGATCTAAAATCGCCTTGATGTAGGCCTCAATATGATCCGATGTATTTTTAAATCTCATTACAAACCCACCTCTCTCTTTAAACCTTGACTATCTTTGACTATTATACCGAAATTTTCTCATTTTTAAAAGAAAAAGGGCGCTGGTAAAGGATAATCTTCACCAACTCCCTATTTTTCTACTTATCTAAGCCTAATTCTGCCAAGATTTGACGTTTGTAGGCAATCTTTTGGACTTCCTTGTCCTCATCTTCAGACCAATCTAGTTTAATTTCTGAAACAATCTGCCCAGGGCGATTTTTCAAGATATAGATGCGATCGCTGAGATTGAGGGCCTCCTCGATACTATGCGTGATGATCAAGGTTGTTAGCTGCAACTGCTTGTGAATCTCAAGGTACCAAGCGTGGAGTTCCATCTTAGTCATCTCATCCAAGGCGCTAAAGGCCTCATCCAAGAGAAAGAGCTTGTGCCCGAAAAGGTAGGTTCGGAGCAAGGCTACACGCTGACGCATCCCACCACTGAGTTCATGAGGATACTTGTCTCGTACAGCTGTCAACTGGAAGGTCGCAAGAATTTCATCCGCGCGGGCAATGGCTTCCGCCTTATCCACTTTTTGAATCAAGAGGGGCAGAATGATATTGCCAAGCACCGTCTTGTGCTCCAAGAGCAAGTCCTTTTGCAACATATAACTCACGCGCCCCTTGGGGTTTTCTTCACCATCAAGGACAATTCTCCCTGACTGAACTTCTAAAATCCCAGCGATTAGATTAAAGAGGGTGGTCTTTCCTACACCACTTGGGCCTAGGATAGAAACCACTTCACCTGAAGTCACCTGCAGCTTAATGTCCTCTAAAATCCTATCTTGTCCATAGGCATAACTGACGTGTTCTAGTCTAATTTCTGTCATTATTTCACAAATTCATTAGTGAAGCCTTTATCTGTCAAGTCTTCTTTAAGGATACCATTTTCTTTATCCCATTTGTAGAAGGCATTCCAGCGAGCTGCATCAAATTGACCCCATTTTTCCTTGTCGCTTGCGTATTCTTTTGACAAGTATTTTTGAGATTCGATGACAAAGTCACGTTTTTCCTGAAGTTCAGGTGCATTCTTGATAAGGATATCTGCCGCTTCCTCTGGATGCTCCATAGCATATTGGTAACCTTTTTTAATAGCTTGGATAACTTTGCGAGCTTCTTCTTTGTTGTCTTTAAGGTAGTCGTTGTTGGCGATGATAACTGGTGAGTAGTAGTCAAATTCCTTGACGTAGTCTTTCAAATACATGAAGTTAGCCTCTACGCCTTGAGATTTTGCAAGGATACCATCCCATCCGTAGTAGATCCATGCAGTATCAAATACTCCATTAGCAATCGGTGTGATAGAGTTTGAGTCGTTATTTGGTACTTTTTCAACCTTCTCAAAGTCCCCACCTTGTGATTCTACCAAGGTTTTCAACATAGCAAGTTCAGTTGGGTCATTCCAAGTTCCGTATTTCTTACCAACCAAGTCCTTTGGACTAGCTACATTATCAGATTTACGAGAGATGATTCCTGATGTATTGTGCTCTACGATAGCTGCAACGGCAGTAATTCCTGCACCTTTTTCCAATTTCTTAGCCATGTAGTCTTGGAAATAAACTGCAAATGGTGCCTTTCCGTTAATAACCAAATCAGAAGAACTTTCTTCTGGTGGTAATTTCAAATCAACATCCACTCCAGCCTCTTTGAAATAACCTTTTTCCTTGGCTACATAAAGCCCTGTGTGGTTGGTATTTGGTGTCCAGTCTAGGATAAAGTCGATTTTCTTAAGTTCTGCTTCCTTATTATCCTTAGAAGCAGTTCCTTGACCACAGGCCACAAGCACAACAGCTACAAGAGCTGTTAAAACAGTTAAAAACACTTTCCATGTTTTCTTCATTTCAATTTCCTCTTTTCTTTTTTGAAACATTCTTATTCTACGAACGTTTCCATTTAATAACATATTTTTCACTGACATCGACCAATTTCATACCAAGAAGGCTGATAATCGATACCAGAATAATAATAGCAAACATGGTATCATACTGAAACAGTTTCTTGGACTGAATCATGTAGACACCTAGTCCTTCAAAGCCTCCCAACCACTCAGATACTACTGTTGTGATAAAGGCGTAGGAGACACTGACCCTCAGACCTGCATAAAAGTAAGGCAGGCTGACTGGGATTTTAAAATGCCACAGGATTTGCCAAGGCTTGGCCCGCATCAGACTAAACAAGGTCAGCATATCCTTGTCACAATGCCTAAAACCGTCCAAAATGCTGACGATGATGGGGAAGGTTGTCGTCAAGATAATCAAGACAATCTTGGGCAGAATCCCATAACCTAGCCACAAGACCAAGATAGGAGCTATGGCAATAGTCGGAATGGTCTGAACAACCACCATCATAGGGTAAATCAGGTCATTGAGCCAAGTCAAACTATCCATAAGTACAGCCATGAGACAGGCAATCAAGACTCCTAGAACCAACCCCAGTAAAGCCACTCTCAAGGTGGCCCAGCTATGGTGCCAGAGAAATTCTCTGTCACGAACAAAGGCCTGAAGAATTTCAAGAGGTGTCGGCAGGATAAACTTGGGGAGAAGTTTAAGAAAACCTGCTAACTGCCAGATTGACAAGACCCCCATAAAGCCCAATAGACTAATGTGTCGTCTCAGTATACTTTTCAAGTTTCTCATCAATACTTAAAATCTCTCCTACATTTATTTTGACATTGGCAAAGATATTATCTGCCTCCTGCCCTGCCACTTCTAGCGCTTCTTTGAGAATGCGCATGAGCTCATCAAACTCCCCTTCCAAGACCGTTTCAAATGGTGTCACTACCATAGTCACTTCTTGAGCTTGCAGATAGGCAATGACCTGATCGATTACGTAAATCCGATCAATCCCCTGTGCTAGGGGTAAAACTTGCAAGGCGATGCTTGCTTTCATAAAAACCTCCTCTTCTCGTTTTCCTTTGACAAAAAGAAAAACCTTTACCATATATGGAAAAGGTCAAGAATAGACTAAGTATCGTTCCCTACGCTGGCATTACCCAGATCAGGTGCGGTCGAAGTTTAACACTTCCTCTCAGACTGTACACAGACTCCCATATATTATATGGACATATGATAGCGCAAAATAAAAAAAAAGTCAAGAAAACTGCTTACAGAAAAGAGCAGGAAAAATTTCCTACTCCCATTTTCTATACTCGTTCTCCATCACTGTTTACTCTGTAGCCATCCACCGTCGTATTGACAGCTAATACGCCTGAAGAGTAAGAATAATACCACTTACCTGAGACTTGATACCAACCTGTTTTCATTGCCCCTGAACTATCTAGATAATACCACGAGCCATTCTCCTTTAACCAACCTGTCTGCATTTCACCAGATGATTTCAAATAATACCAGCTAGAACCATCCTTTAACCAGCCTGTTGATTTAGATCCATTTGATTTGAAATGATACCAACTACCATTTATTTTCTTCCAACCAACAGTCAGAACATCATTGGAACTACCTTCTGTTTGATTCTGCGATGACGCAACCTCCTCTAACTGAATATAGCGACGACTTCCACTATAAGATATATAACTCAACCACTTATACCCATCTTTTTCAAGTACCTGATCATAATGAACACTCTCACCTGGAGAATAATATGCAATTGAAGTTGCACTAACTAAAGGTTGATTTTTTATAGCTGCCTTATTCTTAAAATAATGAGTTCCTCCTGTCGAAGAAGGTTGACTATTGAATACTTTGCCACTACTTACTACATTACCCCCATCCAAATCTTTAAAATGAATAAATCCTGTCATCGTATTTGCTTTTATAATTCGTTTATTATAGGATCCTGTATAACCATAGTTGTATTCCTCAATTTCTATATTATCCCCCATTACATTTGAAACCCAGGCAACATGACCATATCCTCCTGCAGTAGACCAAGCAATAGATCCAATCGTTGGTACACTATCTACACGATAGCCTTCACGACGAGCACGATAGCCCCATTCATTCGCATTTCCATAAGCTGCCGGAATCTCAAAACCATTGACACTACTCAAACGAAAGGCTGCAAAAGAAGTACACTGACGAGAATACATCCGCCACTTATCAATCTCCTGACTCCCATTTTTATAGTAAGCAGGATAATCATCCCCACGCGCAATCGATCCATTTCCTCCAGAATAGGCATATACACTATCACTCGCTGCTAGCATCAATCCTACTACTAAAAAAGGAACAACCTTTTTAACTGATTTTCTCAAAGAAAATCCTGTCTCTGTTACTTTGAATGGTAAAACTTTCATTCTTCCTCCTTGAAAATAATATAAATTGAAGATTACCTTCACTTAAACTATTCGGAGAAAAAAGAAAAAGTGAGAAAATTTCTCACTTTAGTCCAGATAATGAATCAAATTCTTTTCCGTAAGGATATCTGAATAAGTAAAGGATTCAACATAAACATTAGCTTGTTTATTTCCTTCAACGTTTCCAAATTCCACGATAAATAGGGATGGATAAACTTCAATTAGCTTACCCAATCTATTTTTTTGGCGCTTACGTCCATTTTCCAAAGTCATTTCAATTACATGACCCTCATGTGCCTTGATTTCTTCTTTGATTTTTTTCATCTTAGCTACATCTGTAAATGCATCTGTCATCTTATTTCCTCTCTTTTTGAAATACTTGAAAATTTATTGTATTCTTTTTGGAAAATTAATTCCACCGTTCCACGAGCTCCACTACGGTTTTTCTCGATAATAACTTCTACCTTATTATTCGGTATGCCTTCCTCTTCTTCACCACCACGCTCATAGTAATCGTCACGATAAAGAAAAGCTACGATATCAGCGTCCTGCTCAATAGACCCAGATTCACGAATATCAGACAAGACCGGTCTCTTATCCTGACGTTGTTCTACACCACGAGAAAGCTGACTTAGAGCAATTACGGGAACCTTCAGTTCTTTTGCTAGGATTTTCAACTGACGTGAAATTTCTGAAACCTCTTGTTGACGATTTTCCCGACCAGTTCCCGTGATAAGCTGCAAATAGTCTATCAAAATCAAACCAAGATTTCCAGTTTCTTGAGCCAATTTACGAGAACGAGAACGAATCTCTGTAATTCGAATCCCTGGTGTATCATCGATATAGATACTGGCATTCGCTAGATTCCCTTGAGCAATGGTATATTTTTGCCACTCCTCATCAGTCAATTGACCCGTACGGATAGAATGCGATTCCACCAAACCTTCTGCCGCCAACATACGATCCACTAGACTTTCCGCACCCATTTCCAGTGAAAAAATAGCAACAGTTTTGTCCAACTTAGTCCCAATGTTCTGAGCGATATTCAAGGCAAAGGCTGTCTTACCAACCGCCGGACGAGCTGCTAAGATAATCAACTCCTCTTCATGCAGACCAGTCGTCATATGATCCAAATCACGATAACCTGTCGCAATACCAGTAATATCGGTCGTTTGTTGCGAGCGAGCTTCCAGATTTCCAAAGTTGATATTCAACACATCTCGAATATTCTTAAATCCACTTCGATTTGCATTTTCACTGACATCAATCAAGCCTTTTTCTGCCTGAGCAATAATTTCATCAGCTGGTTGCGAAGCCTCGTAAGCTTGATTGACAGACTCTGTCAACTTAGCGATTAAACGACGTAGCATTGCTTTTTCTGCAACAATCTTAGCATAATACTCCGCATTAGCAGAAGTTGGCACAGAATTGACAATCTCAACCAAGTAAGACAGGCCACCAATATTCTGCAAATCACCTTGATTATCAAGAATAGTACGAACCGTTGTTGCATCTATGGCATCGCCACGATCGGATAAATCAACCATGGCTTGAAAAATCAAACGATGGGCATACTTAAAAAAGTCCCGAGACTCAATGTATTCTCGCACAAAAACAAGCTTACTCTCGTCAATAAAGATAGCCCCTAAAACGGATTGCTCAGCTAAGATATCTTGAGGTTGTACTCGTAACTCTTCTACTTCTGCCATCAGACTTCCCTTCCTTTTACAATCTTGTCAAGAAGGTGTAAACTTATCCTTCCTTCACACGAAGATTGATTACACTTGTAATATCTTGATAGATTTTCACTGGCACATCGATCAAACCAACTGCTCGAATCGGAGCTTGTACTTGGATATGACGTTTATCAATCTTAATTCCAAATTGCTTTTGCAATTCTTCTGCAATCTTCTTATTGGTAATTGAACCAAAAGTACGGCCATCTGGACCAACTTTTTCAACAAATTCTACAATAGTTTCTTCCGATTCTAGTTGGGCTTTAATTGCTTTTGCTTCTGCAATCATCTCAGCGTGAGCTTTTTCTTCAGATTTTTGTTTACCACGAAGCTCACCTACCGCTTGAGCAGTCGCTTCTTTGGCTAGGTTCTTTTTGATAAGAAAGTTTTGTGCATACCCTGTTGGTACTTCCTTAATTTCGCCTTTTTTACCTTTTCCTTTGACATCTGCTAAAAAGATTACTTTCATTCTTCTTTCTCCTTTTCCTTTATTTCATTTAATACAATTTCTGTCAGTTTTTCACCTGCTTCTGACAAGGTTGAATCCTTAATTTGAGCTGCTGCCAAATTAAAGTGGCCTCCACCTCCCAGCTCTTCCATAATCCGTTGTACATTCAGCTTACTACGACTGCGAGCTGAGATAGAGATAAATCCTTGTGTATTCTTCGCAAGAACAAAACTCGCTTCAATACCTGACATAGCCAACATGGCATCTGCTGCCTTACTAATAACAACCGTATCATAGCATTTCGAGTCCGTAGCCTCTGCTATCAATACATCTGAACCTAATTTACGCCCCTGTAAAATCAGTTCATTGACCTCACGATATTCTTCAAAATCTGTTGCAGCGATTTCTTGGATAGCAATACTATCACTTCCTCTCGTTCTGAGATAGCTAGCAACATCAAATGTCCGACTAGTCACTCGTGAGGTGAAATTTTTAGTATCCAACATCATACCAGCCATCAAAACACTGGCCTGCATACGACTCAAACGATTTTTCTTAGAATTCTGGAACTGAATCAATTCCGTTACCAACTCACTGGCACTGCTTGCACCACTTTCGATATAAGTGATAACTGCATTGTCTGGGAAATCCTGATCCCGTCTGTGGTGATCGATGACGATGGTTTGGGTAAATAAATCATAAAAATCTTTTGATAAAGTTAAGGCTGTCTTTGAATGGTCTACAAGAATCAACAAAGAACGATTGGTCACCAAACCCATTGCCTCCTTAACAGACAACAACTTCGTAACTCCTTCTTTTTCTAAGAATGAAACAGCTCGTTCAATATCCGGCGACATTTGTTCTTCATCGTAAAGAGCATAGCTATTTTGAGTCACATTGCTGGCAAATAACTGCATACCTACAGCAGAACCCAAAGCATCCATATCCAGATTTTTGTGACCAACTACAAAAACCTGATCCACACTACGAATCTTATCTGAAATAGCCGTCATCATAGCACGAGTACGAGTCCGTGTACGTTTAATTGAGGCAGCAGAGCCACCACCAAAATAAACTGGATTTTTAGTTTCGTCATTCTCCTTGACAACCACCTGGTCGCCACCACGCACTTCAGCCAAGTTCAAATTGAGCAAAGCAACTTTCCCTATCTCATCATGATTTCCATCACCATAAGAAAATCCCATACTTAAGGTCAAGGGCAACTGTCTCTGTTTCGACTCTTCTCTGAAAGCATCAATAACAGAAAATTTATCGTTCATCAATCCCTCAAGCACCGTGTAGTCCGTAAATAGATAAAAGCGATCCATACTCACTCGACGGGAGAACATGGCATGCTTCCCAGCAAATTCTGAAACAAAATTGGCTACAAAACTATTAATATGACTGATATCAGACTCCGATGTTTCATCTTCTAAGTCATCATAGTTGTCAACGGAAACGATCCCAATCACAGGTCGACTCGTTACTAACTCAACAGTCGCTTCGTATTCTCCAGACACATCAAAGAAGTAAAGAACTCCAGACACCTTGTCCATATGAACCGAATAGCGGGTCTCACCCAAGGTAGCATAAGAACCTGGATTTCCTACCGATGCCTTGATAATTGTTTGAATTAATGCCACATCAATCTCGCCCACTTCATTAGTCAAAATCAATTCAGCATAAGGATTAAACCATTCAACTTCACCTGACGACAAGTCTAATTTAATAACTCCGACAGGCATCTGTTCTAACAAGGTTGTCAAACTTTCTTCAGCTTGGTGGTTTACATACTGGATTTGTTCTACTTCACTCTTTGAGTAGTAGTCTCTCTGATGGATGAATAGTAAAATATATGAACCCAAAATAAGTATCAAAAGAAATAGCGTTACCAGTGTATTCGTTACAAAAACAAGTTGCACAGATAGCACTCCGAACGCCACTATTCCTAATATTAAGGGGAAAATAGGACTTACATAAAATTTTTTCATTCCAAACCTCTTGGCACCCATTATACCATAATAACCACCAAAAAGCGACTTTTTAAAAGTGTAATCAGTAATTCTATCAATTATAAGAAAAAGGAGGTTTACAATTCAGTAAACCTTCCTTTACACATATTGAAATTAAGATTCTTTAACTTCTAACAAACCAATTTCGCCATCCTCACGACGATAAATCACATTGGTTGTCTGATCTTCAACATCCACATAGATAAAGAAATCATGTCCCAACAAATCCATCTGTAGAATAGCTTCTTCCAAATCCATTGGTTTTAAATCAATTTGTTTTGAACGAACAACTCTAGACTGGACAACATTTGGATCTTCCACCAAGGCATCTGTAAATAATTGACTAGTTGCTACCTTATTTTTATTTTTACGCTCGATTTTTGTTTTATTTTTACGAATCTGACGTTCAATTTTATCGGTTACAAGGTCAATTGAACCATACATATCTTGAGACACATCTTCTGCACGAAGAGTAATAGAGCCAAGTGGAATCGTTACCTCCACTTTAGCAGTTTTTTCACGATACACCTTCAAGTTAACTCGAGCATCCAACTCTTGTTCAGCTTGAAAATACTTTTCGATCTTTTCGAGTTTAGAAACTACATAATCACGAATTGCTTCTGTTACTTCTAGGTTTTCACCACGGATACTATATTTAATCATATGAGTACCTTCTTTCTAAACATTTTTGTTTTTCTTATTTCATTATAACGCTTTCATTTTATTTTTGCAAATTTTTTCCTCATCTTACAAGGGAAAATGTTTTCACATCCTCAGCACCCGCTTCTTCCAGCAGTCTCTTCACACGATTTATAGTTGTTCCAGTAGTATAAATATCATCTATAAGTAGGATTTTTTTAGGAATAGTGACTCCACTTTTAATAAAGAAAGGAAATTCTGTCTCCAAACGCTCTGAGCGACTTTTAGAAGAACTAGCTCGCTCTTCTTTCTTTTCTAATAAATCCAGATACGCAAAGCCTGCTGCATCAACTAAACCTTCAACCTGATTAAATCCTCTATCAGCATATCTATCAGGACTTAGGGGAATTACAACAAATTGATACTCTTTGTACTTTTTTAACTCCTCACTTAAAAATGAAGCGAACACTTTTCTTAAAAGGAAGTCTCCATCAAACTTATACCGACTGAAAAAATCCTTCATAGCTTGATTGTAAGTAAAAATCGCTCTATGACTGACCTCAACTCCTTCTTTACACCAAAATTGACAATCTTGACACTTTGTTGACAATCCTGTTTTCATACAGTTTGGACAGTTCTCTTCTCCAATCCTCTCAAAAGTAGAGTCACAGTCTGAACAAAGACAAGTGTCATCATTCTTCAGAAGTAAGAGACTACTAAAAGTTAAAACAGCCTTCATAGTCTGCCCACACAATAAGCACTTCATAGCCCCGCCTCCTTATTCATCTGCTGAATTTCCTTAATTGCCTTTTTGATTGAAGCATTTAACCCGTCATGGAAGAAAAGCAAATCTCCTGTCGGTCTATCCATGCTTCGTCCAACTCGTCCACCAATCTGTATTAAACTAGACTTGGTAAACAGACGATGATTGGCCTCTACTACGAAAACATCCACACAAGGAAAGGTAACTCCACGCTCCAATATTGTCGTACTGATAAGTATTGTCAGTTCTCCATCTCGAAAAGCTTGCACCTGCTCTAATCGATCTTCCGTAACTGAAGACACAAAACCAATTTTCTCATGCGGAAATTCCTTCTGTAAGACTTCTTTTAATTGCTCCCCTTTCTTAATTTCTGAAGCAAAAATGAGTAACGGATAAGCTGTCTTTCTCTGATTCTTAATATAAGTCTTTAACTTTGGTGATAACCGACTTTTCTCTAAACAGTGATTAAAATCTGATAACCAGACAGGTTTAGGAATAATCAAAGGATTCCCATGGAATCGTCTAGGTAAGCTCAGTCTTTTTAATTCTCCTAAACGAACCTTCCTATCTAACTCATCTGTCGAAGTCGCTGTTAAAAAGATTCTCAGCCCATTCTCCTTTACACTATTCTTGACAGCATGGTAAAGCGTGGGATTGTCAACATAAGGAAAGGCATCTACTTCATCCACTATCAGCAAATCAAAAGCTTGATAAAACTTCAATAACTGATGGGTCGTCGCAACAACTAGTGGTGTTCGAAAATACGGCTCTGATTCTCCGTGTAGTAAAGATATCTCGCAAGCAAAATCATCTTGCAGGCGCTTGTACAGCTCCAAACAAACATCTATGCGAGGACTGGCCAAACACACTGCACCACCCCTATTAATCACCTTAGCCACAACTTGATAAATCATTTCTGTCTTTCCAGCCCCTGTCACCGCATGAACTAAAGTTGGCTCCTGCTTGTCTACTGCTTGAATCAGTCCCTCTGACACCTTCTCTTGAAAAGGAGTTAATTGACCACGCCATTTAAGAACATCTTGCTTCGGAAAATCCTCCTGCGGAAAATAGTATAAAGCTTGATCACTCCTGACTCGCTTCATCAGCAAGCACTCTCGACAATAGTAAGCACCGATGGGCAAATACCATTCCTCTGGAATAATACTATTACAACGTTGACAGAAAAGTTTCCCCTTCTCCTTTCTCATTGCTGGAAATTTCTCCGCCAACTGACGTTCCTCTTCTGTTAATTCATTCTCAGTAAACAAACGACCGAGATAATTTGGATTTACTTTCATACTTCTTTATTCGTAAAAACCTAGCGCTTTAGATGATTTTTTAGTACAATTAAATCATGGAATTTAGAACAATTAAAGAGGACGGACAAGTCCAAGAAGAAATCAAAAAATCCCGCTTTATCTGTCATGCCAAGCGTGTTTATAGCGAAGAAGAGGCTCGTGACTTCATTACCACCATCAAAAAAGAACACTACAAAGCGACGCATAACTGCTCTGCCTTCATTATTGGGGAACGTAGTGAAATCAAACGTACAAGTGATGATGGTGAGCCCAGTGGTACTGCTGGCGTTCCCATGCTAGGGGTACTAGAAAATCACAATCTCACCAATGTCTGTGTGGTCGTGACACGCTACTTTGGTGGCATTAAGTTAGGCGCTGGAGGATTGATTCGTGCTTACGCAGGCAGTGTTGCCTTAGCTGTCAAAGAAATTGGCATCATTGAAATAAAGGAACAGGCGGGCATTGCTATTCAAATGTCTTACGCTCAGTACCAAGAATATAATAACTTCCTTAAAGAACATAATCTCATGGAACTGGATACAAACTTTACAGATCAAGTCGATACGATGATTTATGTTGATAAAGAAGAAAAAGAAACTATTAAAGCTTCACTTGTGGAATTTTTTAATGGAAAAGTCACTTTAACTGATCAAGGTTTACGCGAAGTTGAGGTTCCTGTAAACCTAGTGTAAACAATGGATAATGCAGCGTTTCACTGACATTTTCACCGCTACTTTAATTAGCAACATAAAAAGATGCTTGCCAAAACCTACTAGAAAATGAAGCAATTCAAAAAGAAAACGGATAGCGTTCTCCTTTACACCTATTTACTAGAATTAGCCTATCACAATCGCTTAAAAATTAATGGCTTAGACCTGTGATATAAAAAAATCCTATCACTTCGATAGGATTTCTATATTTTACAAATGGTATAGATAGCGTTATACTAGAGATATCTTATACAAAGAGGTATTCATATGTCTATTTATAACAACATTACTGAACTAATCGGTCAAACTCCGATTGTTAAACTCAACAACATTGTGCCAGAAGGTGCTGCAGATGTCTATGTAAAACTTGAAGCATTTAACCCTGGTTCTTCTGTAAAAGACCGTATTGCTCTTAGCATGATTGAAAAAGCTGAACAAGACGGTATTCTGAAACCTGGTTCTACTATTGTTGAAGCGACAAGTGGAAACACTGGTATTGGACTTTCATGGGTAGGGGCTGCTAAAGGGTATAAAGTTGTTATCGTTATGCCTGAAACTATGAGTGTGGAACGACGTAAGATTATCCAAGCCTATGGTGCTGAACTCGTCCTTACTCCTGGTAGCGAAGGAATGAAAGGTGCTATTGCTAAGGCTCAAGAAATCGCTGCTGAACGTGATGGTTTCCTTCCTCTTCAATTTGACAACCCAGCTAATCCAGAAGTACACGAAAGAACAACAGGAGCTGAGATACTAGCTGCTTTCGGTAAAGATGGATTAGATGCCTTTGTTGCTGGAGTTGGTACCGGTGGAACGATTTCTGGTGTTTCTCATGCACTCAAATCAGCAAATTCAAACATTCAAGTTTATGCAGTGGAAGCTGATGAATCTGCTATTCTATCTGGTGAAAAACCTGGTCCTCACAAAATTCAAGGTATATCAGCTGGATTTATTCCTGATACACTTGATACAAAGGCTTATGATGGTATCGTTCGTGTAACGTCAGACGATGCTCTAGCACTAGGCCGTGAAATTGGTGGAAAAGAAGGTTTCCTTGTAGGGATTTCTTCAGCTGCAGCTATCTACGGAGCCATCGAGATTGCCAAAAAATTAGGTACAGGTAAAAAAGTCCTTGCTCTAGCACCAGATAACGGTGAACGTTATCTCTCTACAGCACTCTATGAATTTGAAGTTTAGTCTCCTAAATACAATTGGCCCTTATTATAGGGCTTTTTATTTTTACCTTGAAAATAGGAAGCTCTCCCTATAGGGATCGACTGCATAGAAAAAAGGAAGCAAATTTACTTCCTTTCTATAATTAGTTATTCAAGGCTGCTGCCATTGTAGCTGCAACTTCAGCTTCAAAGTCGTTTGCAGCTTTTTCGATTCCTTCACCAACTTCAAAGCGAGCGAACTCAACTACTGAAGCGTTAACTGATTCAAGGTAGGCTTCAACTGTCTTGCTATCATCCATGATGTAAACTTGTGCAAGAAGTGTGTAAGCTTGGTCAACTTTAGTGTTGTCAAGCATGAAGCGATCCATTTTACCTGGGATAATTTTGTCCCAGATTTTTTCTGGTTTGCCTTCTGCAACCAACTCAGCTTTGATATCAGCTTCAGCTTGAGCAATCACTTCATCAGTCAATTGAGATTTTGATCCATACTTCAAGTGTGGTAGAGCTGGTTTGTTAACCATTGCACGGCTTTCGTTATCTTGGTCGATAACGTGGTTCAATTGTGCCAACTCATCTTTAACGAATTGTTCATCCAATTCTTTGTAAGAAAGAACTGTTGGTTTCATCGCTGCGATGTGCATTGACAATTGTTTAGCAAGTGCTTCGTCTCCACCTTCAACAACTGAAATAACACCGATACGTCCACCGTTATGTTGGTAAGCACCAAAGTGTTGTGCGTCTGTTTTTTCAATCAATGCAAAGCGACGGAATGAGATTTTTTCTCCGATAGTTGCTGTTGCAGATACGTATGCAGCTTCAAGGGTTTCACCTGAAGGCATTGTCAAAGCAAGAGCTTCTTCATTGTTAGCAGGTTTTCCTTCAGCAATAACTTTAGCTGTGGTATTTACCAATTCAACGAATTGAGCGTTTTTCGCAACGAAGTCAGTTTCAGCGTTTACTTCAATAACTGCTGCAACATTACCGTTAACGTAAACACCAGTCAAACCTTCTGCAGCAACACGGTCAGCCTTCTTAGCTGCCTTAGCCATACCTTTTTCACGAAGCAATTCAATCGCTTTTTCGATGTCACCGTCTGTTTCTACAAGCGCTTTTTTAGCGTCCATAACTCCGGCACCAGATTTTTCACGCAACTCTTTTACAAGTTTAGCTGTAATTTCTGCCATTTTGATTCTCCTATATTTTTTAAAAATAGGAGAGCCGGGCTAAGCCCCGCCCTCCTAGGTAATTACTATTTATATGAATTAAGCGTTGTCGCCTTCTACAACTTCAACGATTTCTTCAATTGAATCTGCTTGAGCTTCTGAAGCTGTAAATTCTGCTTCAACTGCTGCTGCATCTTCACCTTGACGTCCTTCGATGATAGCGTCAGCCAATTTAGCTGTGATCAATTTAACAGCGCGGATAGCATCATCGTTAGCTGGGATGATTACATCGATATCATCTGGATCAGTGTTTGTGTCAACCATCGCTACAACTGGAATTCCCAATTTTTTAGCTTCTTTAACAGCGATTTGCTCTTTATGTGGGTCAACTACATACATTACATCTGGGATACGAGGCATATCTTCGATACCACCCAAGAATTTTTCAAGACGTGCACGTTGTTTATTAAGAAGTGCAACTTCTTTCTTAGGAAGAACTTCGAAAGTTCCATCTTCTTCCATACGTTTGATTTCTTTCAAACGAGCGATACGTTTTTGGATTGTTCCCCAGTTTGTAAGAGTTCCACCCAACCAACGGTGGTTAATAAAGTATTGACCTGAACGTACTGCTTCTTCAGCAACTGCATCAGCCGCTTGCTTCTTAGTACCAACGAACAATACAACTGCATCGTTAGCTGCTGCATCACGCATGAAGTCGTATGCTTGGTCAGCGTATTTTACAGTTTGTTGCAAGTCGATAACGTGGATTCCGTTACGCTCTGTAAAGATGTATTTAGCCATCTTAGGGTTCCAGCGACGAGTTTGGTGACCAAAGTGTACACCAGCCTCAAGAAGTTGTTTCATTGAAATTACTGCCATGAGTATTTCTCCTTTTTGTTTTTTTCCTCTTCTCGACTTCAACTTGCAAAACGACCCAAGAGCAACTGTTTCACAATTCATCAAGAATGAGTATTATCGTTCACACGACAAGTTTCATTTTACCATACTTTTTCAATATTTTCAAGCTATTTTGATATAATTTTTAATAGAGATTATCACAGTAAAACCTGAAAAGAGGGCTCTATTCGAGTCCCTCTGTAAATTAATCTGCATAAATATATGTTACAAAACCTGAAGACGTAGTTGTCGGATTGAACCACCCACGATGATTTCCAAGCGTGCGATTACCAGCATAATTTGATTCTGAAACTTGGATACGTGTTGTTGATTCTACAGCAGTGACTACCGCTACGTGTCCATAGCCACCATCATTCCAACATGCAATCGCACCAACTTGAGGTGTTGAACCTGTACGGAATCCTGCAGCAGCTGCACTTGTAGCCCACTGCGCTCCATTACCCCAATAGTCTCCAGCCCAAGGTGCTAATGTTTTAACTCCCCATGTACATTCTCCAATTGGATAGCTTGAAGCATTTGTACTGTATGTTGGGCGTTGTTTTACTGCCACAGGAGTATATGTTGCTGATTCCGAAGAAGCTACAGCTTGAACCTGTGCTGCAAAAGTTGTATTTCCAGAAGCAACAACTGTTTGTTGTTGACTTACTTGTTTTGCCTTGTAAGCTGCTTCTGCCTCTGCTGCTGCTTTTGCTGCTACTTCTGCTTCTGCTTTTTTCTCTAGCAAACTTGCTTTTTCATCTTCTGCTGTAGCTTTTTCAGCAGCAAGATTTAATTCTGCAGCCTTCAACTCAGCTTGTTTCGTTGTTAAAGCTTGCGCATCATCAGACAATTTCTGTTGATTTGCAATTACTGTATTAATTGCGTCATTGTTTGCCACTTGCTTCTCAGAAATTGCTTTTTTATCTGCTTTTTGTTGTTCCAACATTTTGTTGTTAGCAGATACGATTTCATTCATTGCTGCTACACGTGAAATAGCTTCTGTAATTGATTTTGAGTTTACAATCGTATTGATGTAGCTAGTTGCAGCTCCATTTGTTTGAGCACTACGAGCTTGCTTTTCCAAAGAATCATTACGAGACACAATATTTTTAGAAAGTTCTGTAATCTCACTCTCAAGTTTTTTGGATTCTGCTTGTAATCTATCATTTTCAGCTTGCAAGTTAGATTGCTCAGCTTGAATAGCTGATACTTGCTCCTGAATTTGGTCAACTTGTTTTTGGGCTTCTTGTTGTTGTGCTGT
The DNA here is from genome assembly GCF_019448275.1 of Streptococcus humanilactis. Taxonomy (GTDB): domain Bacteria; phylum Bacillota; class Bacilli; order Lactobacillales; family Streptococcaceae; genus Streptococcus; species Streptococcus humanilactis. Next base: position 65,387 of record NZ_JAHXBZ010000007.1, read on the forward strand.
TAAGTTACTAATTTTATTATCTTGAGCAGCAATTTTGTCATCAGTAGTTTCTGCATGCGCAGTTGTTAAAACAGCTACTTGAGAAACCATTACTGTACTTAATAAAAGTGACGCTAAGATTTTTTTCTTCATATTACGTAGATACTCCTTCTTTTAAAGACAATACTAGTATACCAAAAAAAGGCCTAATGAATATTACGCCTTTGTTACATTTTTGTTTCTTTCTTATAGATAATATCTTTCAAAAATAAACTGAAAAATAAGCATCCACACAAGATTTAAAATCATGGATGGTACTAGGCTATAAACGATAAAAATCGGCAGACTATCTAGAGTTAAACCTACCACTAATGCAAAGAGATAAGTTCCCATATCAAATAGAAAACTCATAACAATCATAGCCAAGATTCTCGTCCAACGATTCAATAAAATAACACTATTCAATTTATGAAGAAAGGCTCCCAATAAGATAAATAAGAGAGTTGCAATCCCTATTAGATGGAAAAAGTAAACATCGTAAACCAAGCCTATCACAAAACAATAGACTAGGTAGAGATACTCTGACACTTCTATCGTCTCAAATAAGAGAAATAGAAAAAGAAAATGACTAGCCAAATGTACATGGGGGAAAAATGAGCCCAGAAGCTGGCTAATATGGGCATCAATTAGAACAAAGAAAGGAAGCAATAAAAATACTCCAACTCGCTTCAACTGTCTCATTATGAATTCCCCACTAATTCTATCACATCCACATTATGAGTATCTGCACTCAATTTAACAGTTACTTCTCGTGTCAAATAGTCTGTACTATGCGTTGTGGCAACCACTTCACCAACAGGAATATCCGCAACGTTAAAGTTTCCTAATCCACCCGTTGTCACCTTATCGCCTGTACTAATATCGCTATTGCTATTTAATTGGCTAATTTTAAGAACTTCATTTTCCTTGTCGTAGCCAACAATAATTCCATAAATTGTGGTAGTGCCGTGTTGAATTTTAACAGAAATCTTATCAGCATTTTCCGTATTAGTCAGAAGGTTGACTATAGTAGAGTTCTCCTCTACTTTTGAAACACTCCCAATCAAGCCACCATTTGCAATAGCTAACATGTTCTCAGAAGCCCCTTTTGATTTACCTACATCTAAGGTCAATTCCTGCTTCCAAGATACCGGAGAACGCATAATAACATCTGCTGCCAAAGTCTTTGTAGCTTGCAACTTGGACTTCATACCAAGCAATTGACGCAATTGTTCATTTTCTGTCTTTAAACTTTCCGCCTCATTTGATTTAACTTCTAATTGGTAAATCTGTTTCTTCAAACTTTCATTTTCATTATATGTTCGTGTCAAATGTGCCAAATCTGATTTAACAGAATCAAACCACTGAAAAGGTTTTTGCACAACTCTATCAACCAATGAGATCCCATCTCCTAATTTTGTCACAATTGTACTTGAATAAGTCGTCGCTAAGAGAGCTGAGACAAGCAGAACAGTGACAAAAACAATAATGACATATTTTGATTTTTTAAAACGGTTCATATCCCTACCTTTATATCAAAAACTGTTACAGTAACTTTTTATCGATTCCTGAAATCTACTAAGATTTTAAGAAAAATAAACAACAACCAAGTACGAGAACAACAAGAATGGTCAGCGTATCCTTTCGAGTCCATTTCAATTGTCTGTATTGACTTCTGCCTTTTCCACCCTGATAACCACGCGCTTCCATGGCGATAGCCAAGGAATCTGCACGTTTTAAACTTGTCGCAAAAAGAGGAATCAAAATGGGAATCATCGCCTTTACTTTTTGAACGATGCTTCCTTCACCAAAATCCACTCCACGTGCTTTCTGCGCATTCATAATCCGCGTCGTATCATCCATCAAGGTCGGAACAAAACGTAGACTCATGGACAGCATCAATCCAATTTCATGAACTGGAACTTTCACACGCTTTAAAGGCGCTAACAAAGCTTCGACAGCTGAGGCCAAACTTAAGGGCATGGTCGTTAAGGTTAACAAAGTTGAAAAGAAAATAATTAATACAAAGCGACAAAAGATAATTCCAGCTTGTTGCAAAGCATAATCCGTAATTCTCACAAACGAAAACTCAAATAAAACATTCCCATTAGAAATGAAAAACAGTTGAAAAATAGTTGTGAAGGCAATCAAGAAAAACATAGATTTCAAGCCCTGAATAAAAAATGAAAGAGATACTCCGGACAAGGCAATAAATATCCCTGTCGCTATAAAAAGAATTAGATTCGTCAAGGGATTATTAGCCCAAAAAACGATTAAAATCAGTAGCATCATAGCCAGTAATTTGCTGCGTGGATCCAATCGGTGAACTATCGAATCCCCTGGGATATAACGCCCCAAAATCATACTATCCATTTAGCGACTCCTTGAACTCCTCTATCTTAATCGGTAATCGTTTAAATGACACGCCTCTATCAGCCAATCGTTTACAAAAGGCCGTAATTTTAGGTACTCCCAACTGCACTTCTTCCATAAAGACAACATCTTGAAAGACATCACTTGGTTTACCCCCCTTAACTAAACGTCCCTTTTCCATCACATAAACTTGATTTGCATATTCAGCAACGTCATCCATCAAATGCGTTACCAAGATAATGGTCATCCCTGACTGGTGGAGTTTTTTGAACAAATTCATCAGCTCTTTTCTTCCCAGGGGATCTAGGCCTGCTGTGGGCTCATCTAAGACTAATATGGCTGGTTCCATGGCAAGTATGCCTGCAATGGCGACACGTCTCATTTGTCCACCTGATAGCTCAAACGGACTGCGATCAAAAAGTGATTCATCAATTCCAACCAGAGCCAGTTTTTCACGCGCAATCTTCACAGCATCTTCTTCAGAAACTCCAAAATTTTGTGGTCCAAAAGCAACATCTTTCAAAACCGTTTCTTCAAAAATCTGATTTTCAGCAAACTGAAATACTAAGCCAACCTGTTTTCTAATTTGACGAATATCTTTATTTTTAGAAGTCGAGGTGATTAAGGTATCAAAAACTCGCACACTCCCTTGACTTGGCACCAATAAACCATTTAATAGTTGTAAAATAGTTGATTTACCACTACCTGTATGCCCAATTAAAGCCGTATAAGAACCATCTTCAATCGTCAAAGAAACATCCGTCAAAGCTGTTGAAGCTAAGGGAGTACCTTCTTGATATGTAAAACTCACATTTTCTAGAGCAATTCCCATAGCTTATCCTCTAGCTCACTTTCTGTCAAATAATTTTCAGGCAAATCATAGCCATTCTGGCTCAAAGAATGTTTTAATTGATTGGCAAAAGGATTGTCTAATCCAATTTGATCTAAATCATTTCGAGAGAAAAGAGCTCTTGGACTACTAGTTGATTCAATTGACCCTTTTTTCATGACCAATACACGATCACTCATGGCAACTTCTTCCAAATCATGTGTAATGGAAATGACGGTCATATCATAGTCTTTTCGAATTCCTTTTACTGTATCAATCAGTTCTCTACGCCCCTCAGGATCCAACATACTCGTTGCTTCATCTAAGATTAAAATAGCTGGTCTTAGGGCTACAACACCTGCAATGGCTACACGTTGCTTTTGGCCACCTGATAGACGCGCTGGCTCTCTCTTTTTAAAGTCCAACATGCCAACCAAATCCAGAGCTTCCTCCACTCTCTTTTTCATTTCTTGACGAGAAAGTCCCTGATTTTCCAAACCAAAAGCAACATCATCTTCAACAGTCGCTCCAACGAATTGATTATCTGGATTTTGAAAAACCATACCGATTTGACGACGTATATTCCAAACATTTTCCTCAGTCAGCCGTTGGCCATCAATTACAATCTCTCCGGATTCTGCTTCCAGTAAGCCATCAATTAAACGAACCGTCGTTGATTTACCACTACCATTATGCCCTACAATCGAAAGCCATTCCCCACGTTTCACGTGAAACGTAATATCCTTCACATCATAGTATTCTTGACTTTCCTTATAACGAAAAGAAAGATTTTTTACATCAATTACTGATTTCATTTCGAACCAAATGTCCCTTTAAATACATAGGCACTACTCTTGAAATAGTCATAGCCAGAGTAGATAGTGAAAAACAAGGCTACATAAAGTAGAACTTGACCAAGCAAAGTCCAATGTAATAGCAAGAAAATAATCGCAAACATCTGACTAAAAGTTTTAATTTTTCCAGGCATTGCCGCTGCTAAAACCGTTCCACCAGTTTCAACCAATAAAAGCCTTAAACCTGTCACAGCCAACTCACGACAGATAATCACTGCAACAATCCAAGCCGGAGCCATACCTAACTCAATCAGCATAATAAAAGCCGACATAACTAGTAACTTATCCGCCATAGGATCTGCAAATTTACCAAAATTACTGACCACATTCCATTTACGAGCTAAATATCCATCTAAATAGTCGGTAATACTGGCAACAGCAAAGATAATAGCTGCCACTATATGACTATCTATCGAATTTCCTATCGTTAAAATAAAGATAAAAATAGGTATAAAGAGAATTCGACCTATTGTTAAGAGATTGGGAATTTGTTCTTTTTTCATTCGTTTTTCCTTAATTTTTAGTAAAGGTTACAGTGATTTGTCCAGTCTGAGCTGTTAATTTCGATAAATCAACAGTCTGATTATCTACTGTCAAAGCAACACCTTTTACAACACCTAACGTAATTGTTACAGGACTTTTAGTTGCAACTGTTGCTTCTGCATTTTTCTTCTCTGGCGATAAGGTTACACCGCCCTCAAGTTCGCTTTCTGAAACGCTGATCCAACTTGTAACATCTGAAACTGCCAATTGCAATTTAACTGTTTCCTTACTTGTCTTATAAGCGATTTCTACATGATTTCCTTCGCCTGATACACTTATAGCTGATTCTATACTAGAAGAACTGCTAGATGAACTACTACTTGAGGAGTGGGGAACAGAGCTAGTTGAACTTATTGAACTTGTTGATTGAACCACACTGTAATTAGAAAGAGAAGGCCCCTCTGGTTGAGTTTGAATATAGTTCCAAACATAATAGGTCACAAAAATTAAAATCGATAAAGCAAAAAGGATAAAATAAAATAAAGGTAAAAAGGATGTTTTTTTCTTCTTTTTCTTACTTGAACGTCTACGACCTGTCAACTCATCTTCATCAACATCTACTTCCTCATAAGTAATCATACTCCCAGAATCATAAGCATCCAAAACAATTTGATCATCTAACTCAACAGCCCATGCATATTTTTTCAAGAAAGAACGCGTATAAAAAGGACTTGGAAGTTGATCGAAATCGTCTGCTTCCATTGCTTCCAACATATCTAACTGGATTTCTGTCTTTTTCTGCAATTCATCTAAACTCAATCCCTGATTGATTCTAGCTAATCGTAAAACCTCACCAATTGTTTTTTTCCTCATACTTGTCATCCCTTCTTTCTAGTGTCTATTATGATAGGTTACTACGATGGGAATATTGTAAAATCAACTATATCCCCTTCATCTATTAAGTGATGCCCTGCTTCAAGGACATCCTCTAAAGTAATTTCCTGTAAAATCTTTGGTAAATCAAAAATTGTCTCACCATGTTCAAAAGCATCATATTGCGTTGCAATAAATTCAAGAGAGTTCATGCTGCTGAAAAATTCTCCAAACATCTCTCTTTTGATAATATCTAAATGATCCTCTGTAATATCTAAATCCTTTGTAAAATTACGAATGGCCTTCCTAAATTGATGAGATAAAGCAACTGGCTCTTTCGTATCCATTGTCAACATAACAAAATGAAAACGACTTGTTACTTCAATTTCAAGAGATAAGGAAGCATCTATTTTACCTGATTCATATAACTTTTGAAAACGATCCGAAGTCCAACCAAACATCATTGCAAATAATAATTTTAATAAAATATGATGTCGATAGCAATCCGCTTCAGCAACTTTTCGCTTACCTCTAATCCCAATCGCTAGTTTGGGAGAAGATACTTCCATTCTCATACTGTCTGTTTGCTTTACAGCCTGTAAAACAAATTTTTCTCTTACTACTTCCTGAACATCTAAATCTTTCAATTCTTTTCTTTCAAAATAGTCCTGTACTTGCTCCACATCAAAATTACCAACTAAAAACAGAGACATGTTTACAGGTTTGTAAAACTTTGTAAAATTTTCTTGCAATTTAGTTAGATTGATTTGGGAAATAGACTCCTCGCTTCCAACTATATCTGTTGATAAAGGTGTACCAGGATACAAATTCGCTAAGGTTGAAAAGAATAAACACGAATCTGGATCATCTTGATACATTTCTCGTTCTTGCTGGATAATATCCTGCTCTCTTAAAATGGAATCTTCAGTAAAGTGTGCTGATGTTACCAATTCATCAAGTAGGCCCAAATTTTCTAAAAAATGATCCGTTGCTGAAAAAAGATAGTTTGTTTTTGTAAAGCTTGTAAAGGCATTACTATCTGCACCTAGACTCGTAAAAGCCAACATCAAATCACTAGAGTCTTCTCTCTCAAATAATTTATGTTCAAGAAAATGAGCAATTCCTGCAGGATGTTGTTTTACATCTCCGTCAACTTCTATGACAAGCGTATCTACCGAACCAAACTGAACAGTGACACTCCCGTAAACCTCTTTAAATTCCTTTTTAGGCAAAAGAGCAACTGTCAATCCGTTGGCCAAACGAGTTCGATAAACCATTTCTTTTACAGCTGGATAGTATTTTTCTTCAAAAACAACCTTTGTCATTCTATTCCTTCCATAAAGTAAATCGCTTGTAGTTTCACATTATTAGCTGCTCTACAAATAGCATCTTTGTCAACTTGCTCGAGTTTTGTAATCCAACTTTTAAAGTCTGCTGAAGATTTTCCAAGTAAGGCATTTTGATAAGAACGTTCAATCAATGAAGATTGATTATCTTGAGAAAGTAACAGAGATCGACGAATCATTTCCTTGGTCTGCTCTAGCTCAAGCTCTGTAAAATATCCTTTTTTTAAATCAAGCAGTTGATTATTCATCATTTTTCGAGCCTGATTCCGATTTTCTCGATCAATACCAGCATACATCCTCAAGAATCCACTAAATAAATCAAGCTGACTTGAAATAGTATAAGCTAATCCAGCATTTTCACGGACATTTGTAAAGAGCTTAGAATGAGCAAATCCACCAAGTAAACCATTCATTACAATCATGGGTAAATGTTGCTCATCGCCATATTCAGAAGGGCAATGATAACCTAATTCTAAAATGGATTGTCCCACATTTTTCCGAACCATACCTTCCTGAAGGATATTGGAATAAGGTTGACAATACTGAACCTTCACATCTCCTTTTCGACCTTTAAAACCAAATGATTTTAATACATTTTGAATTTCAACCTCATTAAAATCACCTAGGAAAAAGAAATCTATTCGATCATTGGCCAAAAATTCTTGGAAACAAGAATAAGAACTTTGTGGAGTTTCAGCTAAAATACGATTTCGTAAACCACTATATTCCAATTGGAGACGTTGATCATGAAAAAATAATTTGTCTAATTCTTTATGTGCAAAATAAAAAGAATCATCCATATCAGCTGCTAAACTTGCTAGCAATTGCTTTTTCTCAATTTCAAATAAGGACGGATCAAATCCATTATCAACTACCACGGGTGAGAAAAGAGTCTCTTTTACTAGTTCCAAAACCTGAGAAGTTAGCATATTTTTCCTACTTAAAAACTCATCACGAACATAGGTAAATGTCAATTCTACAATGTGACTTTGCCCTCTTCTGAAACAATTGGTTGACATATCTGTACCGTATAGACTGGCCAAATGTCTTCTCAAATCTTGAGAAGTGGGGTACATCTGATTAGCAGTCTCTAGCATACTCGCACTCAACATGCGACCTGCAATCGTATCAAGAGATAATGGAGCGGTAAAACGCACGGTGATTTTGTTCGTTTTAAACTTCTTTGATTGGATAAAATGTGTTGAAATTCCATGCACTAACTCCATGATTTACCTCCTTATATACAGACTTCTATTATATCACGAAAACCTGAAATTTTCTTGTTCTCTGTAACACTTTTGAAATAAAAATCGCTTTCATTTCTCCTTATTTCTCTCACTATTTTTAGGAAAATATGGTATAATACCAAAGATTGAGGTGAATTATGGAATACAAATTATTTGAAGAATTTATTACCCTCCAAGCACTACTCAAAGAACTTGGAATTACACATAGCGGAGGAGCTATCAAATCATTTCTCTCTGATCATTCTGTTTATTTTAATGGGGAATTAGAGAGTCGTCGCGGTAAAAAACTTCGTATTGGTGATAAAGTTGACATCCCTGACATGGACATTGACATCTTGTTGACACAACCCACTTCTGAAGAACAAGATGAATACCAAGCTGATAAAGTTGAAAAAGAACGAATCGCTAAACTTGTTAAGGAGATGAATAAAGGAGTAAAAAAAGACAAATCAAAACCTACTTCATCACCCAAAAGCAAACAAGCTCCGCGATTCCCTGGTAGATAATCATGTGGCTACAACACCTATCTCTCAAAACTTTTCGTAACTACAAAGAGACAAAAATAGACTTTAATCCTAAATTAAATGTCTTTTTAGGGCGTAATGCACAAGGTAAAACAAATATGTTAGAGGCTATCTATTTTTTAGCCTTAACACGTAGTCATCGAACTCGAACCGATAAAAATCTCATTCATTTTGATGAGGAACAACTTCATCTTTCAGGTCTTGTTCAGAAAAAAACGGGATCTATTCCTCTCGAAATCGAACTAACACAAAAAGGTCGTGTGACAAAAGTTAATCACTTAAAACAGGCACGCCTTTCAGATTATGTGGGACGCATGAATGTTGTCTTATTTGCTCCTGAAGATTTACAACTAATTAAAGGATCACCTTCGGTTCGACGAAAATTTATTGATATGGAGCTTGGGCAAATTAAGCCCATCTATCTATCAGACTTAACCAATTATAACCATATTCTTAAGCAAAGAAACACTTATCTAAAATCAGCTCAAAAAATAGATGAAACCTTCCTTTCAGTCTTAGATGATCAGCTAGTTGATTATGGATGTCGTGTAATGAATCACCGCTTAGATTTCATAAAAAAACTAGAGCATTTTGGTCGTAAGAAACATTTTGAACTTTCTAATCAGATTGAAGAGCTGTCAATATCCTATCAATCTTCTGTAAAGATAACTGACAAGGAAGACTTATCAGAATCTTTCAAAATTGCTTTAGAAAAAAGTAGATCCAGAGATTTATTTAAAAAGAATACTGGTGTCGGTCCTCATCGAGATGACATTTCTTTTTATATAAATGGGATGGATGCTAGTTTCGGAAGTCAAGGCCAACATCGTAGTCTCGTCCTCTCGATAAAATTAGCAGAGATCGAGTTAATGGAAAGTATTACTACAGAATCTCCGATATTATTACTTGACGATGTTATGAGCGAACTTGACAACACTAGACAACTAAAATTATTAGAAACGATTTCTCATTCAATCCAAACCTTTATCACAACAACAAGCTTAGACCATCTTCAAAATCTGCCAGAAAATCTAAGTATCTTCACTATTCAGGATGGTAAAGTTTCTGTAAATTACAATTGACAACATTGTAAAAGAACTCCTGTTTTCGCAGGAGTTCTTTTGATTGTTTTTTACATAGAATAATTTGGTGCCTCATTAGTAATTTGTACATCATGAGGGTGGCTTTCTTTCAAACCAGCACCAGACATTTCAATAAATTGAGCATTATCGTGTAGTTCTTTAAGGTTAGCTGCACCACAGTAACCCATACCAGAGCGAATACCACCAATCATTTGGAAGACAATGTCAGCTGCAGCTCCTTTATAAGCAACACGACCTTCAATTCCTTCTGGAACGAGTTTGTTTGCTTCATTGACAGAACCTTGGAAGTAACGATCGCTTGAACCTTTTTTCATAGCAGCGATTGATCCCATACCACGGTAAGTCTTGAACTTACGTCCTTGGAAGATTTCAGTTTCACCTGGAGCTTCATCAGTTCCAGCAAACATTGATCCAAGCATAACAGCATTTCCACCAGCCGCAAGTGCTTTTACAATATCTCCAGAATACTTGATTCCACCGTCAGCAATGATCGTTTTTCCATATTCACGCGCGACGGCTGCAGCATCATAGATAGCTGTTACTTGTGGAACACCAACACCTGCAATTACACGAGTAGTACAGATAGAACCTGGTCCAATACCAACCTTAACAACGTCTACACCCGCTTCATAGAGGGAACGTGCACCTTCAGCAGTAGCAATATTTCCAGCAATTAAAGTACGATCTGGGAAATGAGCACGAATCTCAGCAATTTTACGCAAGACACCTGCAGAATGACCATGTGCAGTATCAATAACAATCGCATCCGCTCCTGCCTCAAAAAGAGCCTCTGCACGTTCAAATGTATCTGAAGTAACACCTACTGCACCTGCAACTAGAAGACGACCAAACTCATCTTTAGCAGCATTTGGAAACTCAATAACTTTTTCAATATCTTTGATAGTAATCAAACCAGAAAGACGACCTTCTTCATCTACCAAAGGAAGTTTTTCAATACGGTGTTCTTGAAGAATATTCTCAGCTGTTGCAAGATCTGTACCCACAGGAGCAGTAACAAGATTTTCACTAGTCATATGATTTGAGATTGGTTGGTTATAGTCTGAAATAAAACGAAGATCTCGGTTTGTCAAAATACCAACCAATTTACGATTTTCAAGTGTTTCAACAACTGGAACACCACTGATGCGGTAACGACCCATAAGCTCATCTGCTTCAGCAATTGTATGTTCAGGCGTCAAGAAGAACGGATCAATAATAACCCCATTTTCAGAACGTTTTACCTTACGAACCTCGTCTGCTTGTTGAGCAATTGACATGTTTTTATGGATAACTCCGAGACCGCCTGCACGAGCAATAGCAATGGCCATTTGACTCTCTGTAACTGTGTCCATAGCAGCGGTAATAATTGGGATATTTAAAGTCAAATTATCTGCCAATTTAGTTGTTAAATCTGCATCGTTAGGCAACACATGACTTTCAGCTGGAATAAGCAATACATCATCAAAGGTAAAACCTTTTTTCAAAAATTTAGTGTCCCAATTAGACATTCGAAGTTTCCTCTTTTCTTTCTTTTTGAGCTTGACTCTTTTTATATTGTATCTATCATACCATTCTATAAAAATTTGTCAAATGTTACAGGGGTAAATAAAAAACTATCTTTTCTTTGAGATAGAAATGATAGTTTCTTGTAAAATAAACTTAGTTAAAGTAATGAAGTCCCATTGCTCCTTTAACCTCAGATAGGGTTTGACCTGCAACTTCACGCGCTCTTTCACTACCTTTTTGAAGCATATTATAAACTTCTCCCATATCCTTAGCAAATTCGATACGGCGCTCACGAATAGGACCAAGTTCACGTTCTAATATTTCAAGTAGATAACGCTTGGTCTTCACATCACCAAGACCACCTCGTTGATAATGTTCTTTCATTTCAGCAATTTCTTGAGCATCTTCTGGACGACCAAAAACATCTAGATAATGGAAAACCATATTGCCTTCAATTTTACCTGGATCTTCCACTCGAATATGATCTGGATCTGTATACATACTCATTACTTTTTTACGCAAAGTATCCGCATCATCAGCTAAATAAATACCATTATTGAGTGATTTAGACATTTTAGCATTTCCATCTAAACCAGGCAAACGCCCTGCTCTCTCATTTTCTGGATAAATACCTTCCGGTTCCACCAAGACATCACAATTATATGCATTGTTAAAAGAACGAACAATCTCGCGAGTTTGCTCAATCATTGGTTTCTGATCTGTCCCAACAGGAACATAATTGGCCTTAAAGGCTGTGATGTCAGCTGCTTGAGCGATTGGGTAGACTAAGAATCCTGTCGGAATACTTTCTCCAAATCCTTTTTGAGCAATCTCTGTCTTGACTGTTGGATTGCGCTCCAAACGTGCTAATGAAACTAGATTCATATAGTACATAGATAGTTCAGCCAACTCTGGAATTTGGCTTTGAATAAAGATAGTTGATTTACTTGGATCCAATCCAACTGCAAGATAATCCAAAGCCACATTTCCGATAGACTCTACAATTGTTTGAGGATCTTTAGCATGATCTGTCAAAGCTTGTTGGTCAGCCAAGAACACAAACATATCATACTTATCCTCTTCCTGTAATAATACTCGATTTTTGAGACTTCCAACATAATGTCCAATATGCAATTTTCCTGTTGGACGGTCTCCTGTTAAAATAATGGGTTTAGTCATTTTATTCTCCTTCGATGTGGTCCCTTCAATTATAGCATTTTTTTAATGAAATAACTGCAATTTATAAAAATAAATCAACCTTGCTATTTACGGATTTGTGTAAAGTATGCTGTAAATATAATTTACACAAAATTGACAGATAAAAATTTGAATATTTCCGTATTTTCTAGTAGAATAAATATATTACATATATAGGAGAAAAACATTGCTTACAGTATCTGATGTTTCACTACGTTTTAGTGATCGCAAACTTTTTGATGATGTCAATATCAAATTTACAGAAGGAAATACTTATGGATTAATCGGTGCTAATGGTGCCGGAAAATCAACCTTTTTAAAAATTTTAGCTGGAGATATCGAACCTACTACTGGTCACATCTCTCTTGGTCCAGATGAACGTCTCTCTGTTCTTCGTCAAAATCACTTTGACTATGAAGATGAACGTGCCATTGATGTCGTTATCATGGGAAATGAAAAACTTTATAGCATCATGAAAGAGAAAGATGCCATCTACATGAAGGAAGATTTCTCAGACGAAGATGGAGTGCGTGCTGCCGAACTTGAAGGAGAGTTTGCCGAGCTTGGAGGCTGGGAAGCAGAAAGTGAAGCCTCTCAACTACTTCAAAACCTAAACATTCCAGAAGAATTGCACTATCAAAACATGAGCGAATTGGCCAACGGTGAAAAAGTAAAGGTTCTCCTCGCCAAAGCACTTTTTGGTAAACCAGATGTTCTTCTTTTGGACGAGCCGACCAATGGTTTGGATATCCAATCAATTACATGGCTAGAAGACTTCTTGATTGATTTTGATAACACCGTTATCGTAGTATCCCACGACCGTCACTTCTTAAACAAAGTATGTACTCACATGGCCGACCTTGACTTCGGAAAAATCAAACTCTATGTCGGAAACTATGACTTCTGGAAGGAATCTTCTGAACTCGCTGCTAAATTGCTAGCAGACCGTAATGCCAAAGCAGAAGAAAAAATTAAACAATTGCAAGAGTTCGTTGCTCGTTTCTCTGCTAATGCTTCTAAGTCAAGACAGGCAACATCACGTAAGAAAATGCTTGATAAGATTGAGCTAGAAGAGATTGTACCATCTAGTCGTAAATATCCATTTATCAACTTTAAAGCGGAACGTGAAATTGGTAATGATCTCTTGACAGTAGAAAATCTAACTGTAAAGATTGATGGTGAGACTATTTTAGATAATATCAGCTTTATCTTGCGTCCAGGTGATAAGACAGCGCTTATTGGACAAAATGACATCCAAACGACTGCATTAATTCGTGCAATCATGGGAGACATTGACTATGAAGGAACTGTCAAATGGGGAGTGACCACTAGTCAATCTTACCTGCCAAAAGATAACTCAGCTGATTTCGCAGGGGGAGAATCAATTCTTGACTGGTTGCGTCAATTCGCAAGTAAAGAAGAAGATGACAATACTTTCCTACGTGGCTTCCTCGGCCGTATGCTCTTCTCTGGAGATGAGGTTAACAAACCTGTAAATGTCTTGTCAGGGGGGGAAAAAGTTCGTGTCATGCTTTCAAAACTCATGCTCTTAAAATCAAATGTTCTTGTCCTCGATGATCCAACCAATCACTTGGACTTAGAATCTATCTCAAGCTTGAACGATGGATTGAAAAACTTTAAAGAATCAATCATCTTTGCCAGCCATGACCACGAGTTTATTCAAACTCTAGCTAACCATATCATTGTCTTGTCTAAAAATGGCGTCATTGACCGTATCGATGAAACCTATGATGAATTCCTAGAAAATGCAGAAGTACAAGCAAAAGTTAAAGAACTTTGGAAAGACTAAAAAAATTCAAAACTCAGTTGGGTTAACCAGCTGAGTTTTCTAACATTTTATGAGGTAACATGAAATTATTTTTTAAAACATATTGGACCTATTTTGTTTCTTTCATCATTCCCATAATCATTATGATAGGAGTATATCTATCTCAAGGTATCTACTGGAATAGCGATACATCTCCACTATTAGGAGATGGGTTTCATCAATACGTTATTTTTGATATAGCTCTAAGAAATATCCTACATGGAAATGGTAGTTTGTTCTACACCTTTACAAGTGGCCTCGGATTGAATTTCTATGCCCTATCTAGTTATTACTTGGGTAGTTTCCTTTCACCACTAGTTTACTTTTTTGATCTAACTAATATGCCAGATGCTGTCTATCTGACAACTCTCTTAAAATTTGGATTGATTGGACTGTCAACTTACTTTAGTTTAAATAAATTATTTCAATCGATTCCTAAGCCTTTAAAACTAGCTTTATCTACTTCCTATGCTCTGATGAGTTTCACTGTCAGTCAATTAGAGATAAAAACCTGGCTAGATGTTTTTATCTTGATTCCTTTAATTATAACTGGTTTACAGCTACTTATCACTGAAAAGAATTTCCTATTGTACTTTACAAGTCTGTCAATCTTATTTATCCAAAACTATTATTTTGGCTATATGACAGCATTGTTTCTTATTTTCTGGTATCTCTGCCAAATTTCTTGGGACTTTAAAACTCGAAAATCATCTTTTCTTGATTTCATAATCACCTCCGTTTTAGCTGGTATGGCTAGTTTGATTCTGACTCTTCCTACTCTGTTTGATTTACAGACACATGGGGAAAAATTAACTGAAATTACAAAGTTTCAAACTGAAAGTAGCTGGTATCTTGATCTCTTTGCTAAACAATTCATCGGTTCCTTTGACACAACAAAGTATGGGGCCATCCCAATGATTTTTGTTGGACTACTTCCCTTTATTTTGACTATTTTATTTTTTACGATGAAATCTATTAAGTTTCACGTGAAACTTATCTATACAATCTTCTTTGCATTTCTAATTGCTAGCTTTTATATAGAAGCTCTTGATTTATTTTGGCAAGGCATGCATACTCCAAACATGTTTTTACATCGCTATGCTTGGATTTTCTCTACCTTGTTAATTTACACAGCAGCAGAAGTCTTAAAGCGTCTGAAAGAACTTAAAGTCTGGAATTTTTTAGTTTCGCTTTTTCTTATAGTAACAGGATTTTTAGCTACCATCTATCTAAAATCACATTATTCTTTTTTAACAGATTTGAATATTCTGCTTACTCTTGAATTTTTGGTTGTCTATTCGCTTTTACTCCTTGCAGTTATCAAAAAGTTTATCTCTGTAAATCTATTTGCCATTCTAATTTCTTTATTTATAATGGTTGAAATAAGTTTAAATGCTTCATCTCAAATAGACGGAATTGCTAAAGAATGGGGTTTTGCTTCTCGAAGTTCATATAATCGAGATATCCCAGCTATGGAATCTTTCTCAACATATATTGGAAATCAATTTACTCGTACTGAAAAACTACAAACTCAGACAGGAAATGACAGTATGAAATTCAACTACAATGGAATCTCTCAATTTTCATCTGTTCGAAATCGTTCAGCAAGCTCTACTTTGGATAAACTTGGGTTTAAATCCTCTGGGACTAATCTCAATCTCCGTTATGCCAATAATAGTATTTTGGCTGATAGTTTATTTGGCATCCAGTATAATATCTCAGAAAACCCTATTGATAAGTATGGTTTCCAAGATGTATATCAAAAAGATAATCTTACTCTATATGAAAATCAGTTCTCTCTTCCAATTGCCTTTGCTAGTCAATCTGTTTACAATGATGTCAAGTTCAATGAACATACTCTAGATAATCAGGCCAAGTTTTTAAATCAACTTGCTAACGTCGATTTTGATTATTTTTCTCCAATCCCTTATGAAAAAACTGAAAATACTGATGATTTGATTAGTGTTACAAGTTCGTCAAATGAGGATGCAGCAATCCAGTATCAAATTGAAGTACCAGAAAACAGCCAAGTTTATCTTTCTTTCACAAATCTTCACTTTTCTAATGATAAACAAAAGAAGGTTGACATCCTTGTAAATGGTGAAAAAAAGACTTTTACAACTGATAATGTCTTCTCCTTCTTTAATCTAGGCTATACAAAAGAGAAAAAAACTTTCAATATCAATGTTAGTTTCCCTGGAAATTCACAAGTATCATTTGAATCTCCTACTTTCTATCGTTTAGATACCCAAACTTTAACTGAGGCAATTCAAAAAATTAAAGAACAGCCTGTAACAGTATCAACTTCTAAAAACAGGGTTTTTGCTAGATATGATGTCAAACAAGATACATCTATTTTCTTCACCATTCCTTATGACAAAGGTTGGTCTGCCTACCAAGATGATAAGAAAATAGAAATTAAACAAGCTCAAACTGGATTTATGAAAGTTGATGTTCCCAAGGGAAAAGGAACTATTACACTTTCCTTTATTCCCAATGGTTTTATTACTGGAGCAATCTGTTCCTTTACTTCTCTTTTACTATTTGGAATCTATAATCACAAACGAAAGTCATCTAAGGCTTAAAAAATCGACCAGTTGGTCGATTTTTTTAATCTTCTTCCATTTTCTTAGGTTGATAGGCTAGCATACCTAAACCAGTAAATAGAGCTAGTATCACAGCAAGGAAAATGACTTGCTGATGAATATTTCCTGTCATAGAGATTGTTTGTCGTAATCCCGAAACTGAATAACTCATTGGTAACCAAGGATTAATGGCTCTAAAGAAATCATTTGTCAAAGCAAGTGGGTAAGTACCTGCACTTGATGCTAACTGTAATAAAAGCAAGATAAGAGAGAAGAAAGCTCCTATACGGCTATTCCATGTTGTTAAAGCGGTCACCATGGACATGAATACTAAACTTGTTAGGATAATGAGAATAAATGTTCTCATCTCATGATTAGCCGTTAGACCAATAAGATGAACTCCTCCATATACCAAAATTCCTGACAAAACAGCTATAATACCATTTATTTCAGCTCGAGATTTCAACCAAGCCCAACGACTCTCTGGATGACGTCCTGAAGGCAACTTCGCAAAGATCATATTCGTTGATATTGCTGCAACAAAGAGAGCAACTGATATCATATAAGGAGCCATTGCGATTCCATTTACAAGAACTTGGTCATTGTCTGTTTTGGAAAGATTGAGTGGATTTGACAAAATCTCTGCATTTTTAGATTCCGTTGATGCTGATTTAAGTTGATCACTAGCATTACTTAGTCCTTGTCCTAAAGAAACAACTCCTGTCTGTAAACCTTCCAATCCAGAAGTTAACTTTGTTACACCTTCTGCTAGTTTCCCAGCTCCATCTGCCAATTTATTAGCTCCACTTTCTAATTGAGAAGAACCTGAAATTAACTGACTGGATTTGTCAGCTAGTTGGCTAGATCCTGACTGCAATTTATCAACTCCTGCTATCAATTCTTGACTCTTTCGATTCAATTGATTGGAGCCAGTTGATAATTTTTCAATACTAGATACTAATTCTGGAGTTTTTTTAGCTAATTTTTCAATACCAGATACTAATTCTGGAGTTTTTTTAGCTAATTTTTCAATACCAGATACTAATTCTGGAGTTTTTTTAGCTAATTGACCAATTCCTGCTGTCAAGCTAGAAGATTTTTGTGTCAAGGTGTTTGAGCCTGAAACTAGTTGATCCAAACTACCTGTCAAGGTGGAATTTTTTTCACTTAGTTGACTTGCACCCTGAGAAACTTTATCAACACCTGTAGTATATGCGTTTACACCTGATGCAATTGACTGACTGGCAGGAACTAATTTACTAGTAACAGCTCCTTGTATCTCTGTTAATCCACTTGACAATCCTGTCAAAGAAGTAGAAGCACGCGGTAATACTTGATTAGCTTGATTTTTTAACGTCGAAAGATTTGAAGATTGATTTTGTAAGTTTTCTAAACTTCCCTGTAAACCTTCTACTAAAGCTATAATTGACCGAGCCGATTGAATACTATCAGTCGAATTTTGAGATACAGAAGCACTTATCTCAGCTTGTTGCTCACTTGTCAAGGATTGATAAGCTGCTGTTGATTGAATATTGGCTAATGTAGTTGCTTTTTCAGACTGAGCACTTACTAGCATTTGATTAGAAAGAGATACTATACTTGATAAAACAGAATCTAACTGTTTTGTATCTCCAACATCAATATTTTGAATAACTTGATTTAACTGATTCAGACCAGAAGATAATTGATTAATTTGATCTTTTTGCCCAGACGAAGCATCTAACTTACTAGAAAGTTGTTGAATCCCTTCACTTAATTGCTCCACACCCATTCGAAGGGTAGCTGATTGATTAGATAACTGACTCGCACCTGTTGCAAGATTTCCCACTCCATTTGTATAGGCACTAACACCAGATGAAAATTGAGTAAGACCTGCATTAAGCTGAGAAACACCGCCAGTATAGGATTCTACACCAGTATATAATTGATTGATTCCTCTTACTAATTCAGGACTTTTAGAAGATAATTGATTGATTCCTCTTACTAATTCAGGACTTTTAGAAGATAATTGATTGATTCCTCTTACTAATTCAGGACTTTTAGAAGATAATTGACCTAATCCCCTATCTAATTGACTCACTGCACCAGTATATGTAACTAAACCACTATTAAAATTTCCTAAGCCAAGATGAAGTTGTTCGACACCAGAAACATAATCAGATAATCCTTTAGTAAACTGCTCCGTTCCATTTGAAAATGTTAAACTTGAAGCTGCTAAAGAGTGTAGGTTGGTAGTTAATGTTTGACTTCCTGCCACTAACTGATTCGCTCCATCAGTTAATTTTTCACTACCAGAAGCTGCTTGACTCATACCATCCTTTAATTCGACCATCTTATCAAATAAAGCTTTAGTATAGGTCTCAGTTACATTTGTAGACACATTCTGCTTTAATTGTGTCATCGCAGAATCGCTCATCTTGCTAGCAATAAAACTATGACCACTTGAAGTCTGATAATCGATTTGCATTTGCTCTGGATGATTCGTTAAAATAGAAGCTGCTTTTTCAGATAAATCACTTGGTAAAGTCACTACCATATAGTAATCGCCATCTTCCAATCCCTTCTTTCCTTCCTCTTCATCTACAAAATGAAAATCCAAGCTTTTATTTTCTTTTAAATTGGAGACCATGTCTTTTCCTATAGCCATGGTATTAGCGTTATAGGAAGCTTCTTTATCATTATTGACAACTGCCACAGGTAAGTCAGATAATTGCCCATATGGATCCCACATTGATGACAAAAATATGATATTGTACAGAGCTGGAATAAGAGAAATCCCTATCATGACAATAATAAAGGTTGGTTTTTTAAAAATTGCTTTCCATTCTTTAAACATATCTTCTCCTTTTTTAAACATATTGTCTAAAATTTTGATATAATAGATTATACATTAAAAAATCTAAATTACAAGATAAAAAATCCATTTTTAGACAGATAGTCTAATTTGTTTATAAGGAGGAAATATGCAAGAAAGTAACAAACGCTTAAAAACAAAGCGAACTATTGAAAATGCTATGGTACAATTACTCATGGAACAACCATTTGATCAAATTTCTACTGTCAAGTTAGCAGAAAAAGCCGGAATTAGTCGTTCCAGCTTCTATACTCACTATAAGGATAAGTATGATATGATTGAGCACTATCAAAGCAAGCTATTTCATACATTTGAATATATTTTTCAAAAACATGCTCATCACAAAAGAGATGCTATTTTAGAAGTGTTTGAATATCTAGAGTCAGAACCACTTCTGGCTGCCCTTCTTTCTGAAAATGGGACGAAAGAAATCCAAAATTTCTTACGAAATAAACTTCATATCATGCTCAGTACAGATTTACAAAAGCAATTTATGCAACTAAATCTCAATACCACTGAATTAGAATATAGTAGCGTCTATCTAACTCACGCACTTTTTGGTGTCTGCCAAACTTGGATTGCACATGGAAAAAAAGAAAGTCCTCAAGAAATAACAGACTTCCTTATGAAAATGCTTGGTGATACAAATTGATACAAAAAGAGGAACACAGTTGTGTTCCCTTTTATCTATACTCCGCCAGTAGGACTCGAACCTACGACATCATGATTAACAGTCATGCGCTACTACCAACTGAGCTATGGCGGATAAAATAGTCCGTACGGGATTCGAACCCGTGTTACCGCCGTGAAAAGGCGGTGTCTTAACCCCTTGACCAACGGACCTTCTATCTGTAGCAGATATAACCATTATATCAATTTCTTACTAATTGTCAATCACTTTTGAGATTTTTTCTCTAAAATATCTTTTAACTTTCTAATTTTTAACCTTGAAATAGGACAGCGATGGTCTTCATAGAAAACAACTTCTAGATTCTTTCGGTCAATTTCTCTGATATTGCCTATATTTACCAAAAATGACTTATGAGGAGAATAAAATCTCTGAGTATGTTTGTCCTTTTCCTGAATATCTGTCATGGTACCGTAAAACTCTTTTGCAAAATTCTTACCAATAATGCGTAATTTATGAGAGACACCTGTCGTTTCAATATACAAAATATCATGGTAAGGAATTTTTAAATCATTTCCCTTGTAATTGTAATCAAAATAATCTACCACATCTTCATTTTCAAGTAACATACTCTTCGTATAGAAGATATTTTGCTCAATTCTCTTCTTGAACATCTCATCATTGATATCCTTATCAACAAAATCTAGGGCTGATACTTGGTATTTATAGGTCAAAGTCGCAAACTCTGATCGACTAGTGATAAAGACGATAATAGCGTAAGGATTGTAATGACGAATGAGCTGAGCCACTTCAAATCCCTTTTTCTCAATTCCATGAATATCAATATCTAGAAAATAAAGCTGATTTACTTCATCGTTTTCAATGTATTCTTCAAATTCACGGACTTTTCCCGTTGTCTTGTATGATATTGGAATATTCGATTCTTTCGAAATTTCATCCAATATTCTCTCTAGTCTCACTTGATGTTCAATAACATCCTCTAAAATTAAAACTTTCATTCAAATTCCCTCTTAAATCTAATAATTTGTCTAAATGTACTGCCTTCCATCTCTGTTTCTAAAATGATGTTGTTGTACTTATCTAGTAGTTCTTTCACATTATTTAATCCGACTCCTCGATTTCTTCCCTTAGTGGAGAATCCTAAGGCAAATAGATCTTCTGAAGGAGTCATCGTCATTTTACATGAATTCTGAATCACAATAACTGTTTCAGTTTCCATCTTAATAACTGCTACTTCCATCTGCTTTTTATAGCTATCAGCCGATCCTTCGACAGCATTGTTCAATAAAACGCTCATGATACGAACCAAATCCAATAGTTCAATTGGGAGCTTGGTAATCGTATCTTTTACTTCCAGTGTAAACTCCACACCGTTATTTCGAGCATAGACAATTGACTGAGCAACCAAACTTCGTAAAGCTGAGTCTTCTATGTTGTTCAAATCAAAGTAAGTGTACTTATCTGAACGCAGTTTATGATTGGCTTTGACCAAAACTTCATTGTAAATTCTGTCAATTTCCTGTAAATCACCACTGTCAATTGCCATCTGCATGCTGACAAGCATACCAGCATAGTCATGTCGAAAACCACGAATTTCATTATACAGACCGACAATTTCATCTGTATAATTCTGTAAATGTTTCTGTTCAAATTTCTTCTGCTTCAACGCAATCTCTTTCTCCATTTGTTCTTTATGAGAATTCATTGCAAAGAAGGTCAAAAATAGAGAGATAAAGACAATAGATGACAAAATACTTCCAAAACTATTCAAATGTTTAATCGTACTTACCATATCAGAAACGAAAGATACAATATGTAGCAATAGTAAAGCAAAAAATACTTTTTTCAAGAAAGGATAAAGGTAGTCCTTGTCAAAATAGATTAGTTCCAAATGGAAATAATGAATTATTTTTAAGACAACAAAATAGGTTAACACCGTTACAACGAAAAAGAATGGGTAATAATGTTGTAAAACAAAATTGTCTCCTGTTATAGAGGAGAAAGTTACGGACAGAAAGTTATGAGTGCTCTCATATAAAAGAGATAGTAGTAAACTTAGAAATAGTCCTCTATCCCTCTCATACTGTTTAATCCATCGAAAATAGGAATATAAGCCCAAAGGAAGTAAAAATGTTGCAGTCCCTAACCCATCCAAATTTAGAAGATAAAAGGAAAGTTCAAGTACTACTTCTACTAGTAATGTATAAGCACCAAAAACGTATAGCTCTTTTCTATTTATTTGACCTTTACAAATTAAATGGTAACTGTAACTAATAATTAAAAAATGACCAATAACTGTCCCAAATCCAAGTAAATTCATTACTCTTTCTCCTTATTTCATTACTTTTTTCGTTGGAAAAGAAAATCAAGGATGAGGTCTGAAACTCTACTTTCCCCACCTTGAATCTCCTGCAAGTCTTTTTCCTTCAAGGCTACAAACTGTTCCAATTTAACTGTGTTTTTCATAATAAAATCTCCTAAAATGTTTTTTTTTTGTAAGCTAACTTACAAAAACCATTATACAAAATGGAATTTCATTTTAGATAAAATTCTCTCAACTGTCATTTTTTTCTCCCCAAGTGTACTTTTTTAAGAAAAAAGCCGGGAAAATTCCCAGCTTTGCTACTATATTGATCCCAGCAGGATTCGAACCTGCGACCGTTCGCTTAGAAGGCGAATGCTCTATCCAGCTGAGCTATGAGACCTAACACCATTATTCTACCAAAAATTCAATTAAAAGTCAATTTTCTATTTATGATAGGGCGAACCCTGCTGAATCGTAAAAGCGCGATAGATTTGTTCAACAAGAACTAGTCTCATTAACTGATGGGGCAAGGTTAAACGGCCAAAACTAACAGAAAGATTAGCTCTCTTTTTTACATCCTGTGCTAACCCCAGACTCCCTCCAATAATAAATGTAAGAGTAGAAAATCCTTTTATAGAAGCTTCTTCTAATTGTTTACTAAATTCTTCTGATGAGAACATTTTCCCTTCGATAGCCAACACAATAACGAAATCACGGTCACCAACTTTTGATAAAATTCTCTGCCCTTCTATTTCTAAAATCTTTTGATTTTCTGACTCACTGGCTTTATCTGGTGTTTTTTCATCTGCTAGCTCAATCATTTCAAGCTTAGCAAATCGAGAAATTCGTTTTGAATACTCCGCGATACCATCTTTTAAATACTTTTCTTTCAGTTTCCCAACTGTTACAACTTTAATTTTCATGACTCTATTCTAACATATTCTCTATTTTTTCACATCTTATTCACAAAATAAAAGGTTAATTTTAACCGAGAAAACCACAGATTTTTGAAAGTTATCCACAATCTGTGAAAAACTTTTGTTTTTAAGTTATAATTAAGCTAGTCAGTTTATACTTTCAGTAATTTCAAACATATGGAGGCAAATATGAAACATCTAAAAACATTTTACAAAAAATGGTTTCAATTATTAGTCGTTATCGTCATTAGCTTTATTAGTGGAGCCTTGGGTAGCTTTTCAATAAACCAACTAACTCAAAAAAGTGGTGTAAGTAGCTCTAACAACAATAGTACTATTACACAGACTGCCTATAAGAACGAAAATTCAACAACACAGGCTGTTAACAAAGTAAAAGATGCTGTTGTTTCTGTTATCACTTATTCAGCCAACAAACAAAATAGCGTATTTGGTAATGATGATACTGACACTGATTCTCAGCAAATCTCTAGTGAAGGATCTGGGGTTATTTATAAAAAGAATGATAAAGAAGCTTATATTGTCACCAATAATCACGTTATAAATGGCGCCAGCAAAGTAGATATTCGTTTGTCAGATGGAACTAAAGTACCCGGAGAAATTGTCGGAGCGGACACTTTCTCTGATATTGCTGTCGTCAAAATCTCTTCAGAAAAAGTGACAACAGTAGCTGAGTTTGGTGATTCTAGCAAGTTAACCGTAGGAGAAACTGCTATTGCCATCGGTAGCCCATTAGGTTCTGAATATGCTAATACTGTCACTCAAGGTATCGTATCTAGTCTTAATCGAAATGTATCTTTAAAATCTGAAGATGGACAAGCTATTTCTACAAAAGCTATCCAAACTGATACTGCTATTAACCCAGGTAACTCTGGTGGCCCACTAATCAATATTCAAGGACAGGTTATCGGAATTACCTCAAGTAAAATTGCCACAAATGGAGGAACCTCTGTAGAAGGCCTTGGTTTCGCAATCCCTGCAAATGATGCTATCAATATTATTGAACAGTTGGAAAAGAACGGAAAAGTGACGCGTCCAGCTTTGGGCATCCAAATGGTCAATCTCTCAAATATTAATACAAGTGATATTAGAAGACTGAATATTCCAAGCAGTGTAACATCTGGTGTAGTTGTTCGTTCTGTACAAAGTAATATGCCTGCCAATGGTCACCTTGAAAAATACGATGTCATTACCAAAGTAGATGACAAAGATATTGCTTCATCAACAGACTTACAAAGTGCTCTTTACAATCATTCTATCGGAGACACCATTAAGATAACATACTATCGCAACGGTAAAGAAGAAACTACATCTATTAAACTTGACAAGAGTTCAGGTGATTTAGAATCTTAATTGACATCTATGTAAAGAAAGCTTTACATAAGAGAAAAGATGTGTTAGTGTAGAATCATGGAAAAATTTGAAATGATTTCTATCACGGATATACAAAAAAATCCTTATCAACCTCGAAAAGAATTTGATAAAGAAAAACTAGATGAACTAGCACAGTCTATCAAAGAAAATGGGGTCATTCAACCGATTATTGTTCGTCAATCTCCTGTTATTGGTTATGAAATCCTTGCAGGAGAGAGACGCTATCGGGCTTCACTTTTAGCTGGTCTGACGTCTATACCAGCTGTTGTTAAACAACTTTCAGACCAAGAGATGATGGTCCATTCCATCATTGAAAATTTACAGAGAGAAAATTTGAATCCAATAGAAGAAGCACGCGCCTATGAATCTCTCGTAGAAAAAGGATTTACCCATGCTGAAATTGCAGATAAAATGGGCAAGTCTCGTCCTTATATCAGTAACTCCATTCGTTTGCTTTCCTTACCAGAACAGATTATCTCAGAAGTAGAAAATGGCAAACTATCACAAGCTCATGCGCGTTCGCTAGTTGGGTTAAATAAGGAACAACAAGACTATTTCTTTCAACGAATTATAGAAGAAGACATTTCTGTAAGGAAGTTAGAAGCTCTTCTGACAGATAAAAAACAAAAGAAACTGCAAAAAACTGATCATTTCATACAAAATGAAGAAGAACAGTTAAAAAAACTACTTGGATTAGATGTAGAAATCAAATTGTCTAAAAAAGACAGTGGAAAAATCATTATTTCTTTTTCAAATCAAGAAGAATACAGTAGAATTATCAACAGCCTGAAATAAGGCTGTTCTTTTATTTTTTTATCTCACAAGGTTATCCACTATTTTTTTTCTATAAAAAACTTAATAAATCAATAGTTTCTGATTTTATCCCCAACCTGTGGATAAAACTTGATAACATTGTGGATTATTTTTCACAGCTTGTGGAAAATTCTTCCTATCTATGGTAAAATAAGTCTAGCATTAAACTTTTAAACAAGTAGTAAAGGAGGAGAACGGATTGAAAGAAAAACAATTTTGGAATCGTATCTTAGAATTTGCGCAAGAAAGACTGACTCGATCCATGTATGATTTCTATGCTATTCAAGCTGAACTCATCAAGGTAGAAGAAAATGTTGCTACTATATTTTTACCTCGATCTGAGATGGAAATGGTATGGGAAAAACAACTAAAAGATATTATTGTAGTTGCTGGATTTGAAATTTATGATGCTGAAATAACTCCCCACTATACTTTCACTAAACCTCAAAATACGACTATCTCACAAGTTGAAGAAGCTACAAATTCAACTCTTTATGACTATAGTCCAAAGTTAGCATCTATTCCTTATTCGGATACTGGATTAAAAGAGAAGTATACCTTTGATAATTTTATCCAAGGGGATGGAAATGTTTGGGCTGTATCAGCCGCTTTGGCTGTCTCTGAAGATTTGGCTCTGACCTATAACCCTCTTTTTATCTATGGAGGACCTGGGCTTGGTAAGACTCACTTATTAAACGCTATTGGAAATGAAATTCTAAAAAATATTCCGAATGCGCGTGTTAAATATATCCCTGCTGAAAGTTTTATTAATGACTTTCTTGACCACCTAAGACTTGGAGAAATGGAAAAGTTTAAAAAGACCTACCGCAGTCTTGATCTTTTGTTAATCGATGATATCCAGTCACTCAGCGGAAAAAAAGTCGCAACTCAGGAAGAATTTTTCAATACCTTTAACGCCCTTCATGACAAGCAAAAACAGATTGTCCTAACGAGTGATCGTAGTCCAAAACATCTAGAAGGGCTCGAGGAGAGGCTTGTCACGCGCTTTAGTTGGGGATTGACACAAACTATCACACCCCCTGACTTTGAAACACGTATTGCCATTTTACAAAGTAAAACGGAACATTTAGGCTACAATTTCCAAAGTGATACTCTAGAATACCTAGCTGGGCAATTTGATTCAAATGTTCGAGATCTTGAGGGAGCCATCAACGACATCACTTTAATTGCCCGAGTAAAAAAAATCAAGGATATCACTATTGATATTGCTGCAGAAGCCATTAGAGCTCGCAAACAAGATGTTAGCCAAATGCTCGTCATCCCAATTGATAAAATCCAAAATGAAGTTGGTAACTTTTATGGTGTCAGTGTCAAAGAAATGAAGGGAAGCAGACGCCTTCAAAATATTGTGTTAGCCCGTCAAGTGGCTATGTATTTATCTAGAGAACTAACAGATAATAGTCTTCCAAAAATTGGAAAGGAATTTGGAGGAAAAGATCATACAACAGTCATTCATGCCCATGCAAAAATTAAATCTTTGATTGATGAAGACGATAATTTACGTTTAGAAATTGAATCCATCAAAAAGAAAATTAAATAACTTGTGGAAAACTTTTACTTTATTATCTTTTTTATCCACATTTTTTAAACAAGCCAAAAAACTTGATATTACTTGTTTAAAGTCTGTTTTCCACAGATTTCACAGACTCTATTATTACTATTATCCTTCTAATACTAAAAATAAATAAAGGAGAATCCATGATTCATTTTTCAATTAATAAAAATTTATTTCTACAAGCCTTAAACACTACTAAGAGAGCTATTAGTTCTAAAAATGCTATTCCTATTTTATCAACTGTCAAAATTGACGTAACCAATGAAGGGGTTACTTTAATTGGTTCAAATGGTCAAATTTCAATTGAAAATTTTATTTCTCAAAAAAATGAAGATGCTGGTTTGTTAATTACTTCTCTAGGTTCAATCCTTCTTGAAGCTTCTTTCTTTATCAATGTTGTATCTAGTCTTCCAGATGTTACTCTTGATTTTAAAGAAATTGAACAAAATCAAATTGTTTTAACCAGCGGAAAATCAGAAATTACCCTAAAAGGAAAAGATAGCGAGCAATATCCACGAATACAAGAAATTTCAGCAAGCACTCCTTTAATTCTTGAAACAAAATTACTCAAGAAAATTATCAATGAAACAGCTTTTGCAGCAAGTACACAAGAGAGTCGTCCGATTTTAACAGGTGTTCATTTTGTATTGAGTCAACACAAGAAGCTAAAAACAGTGGCAACAGACTCTCATCGACTAAGCCAGAAAAAATTAACGCTTGAGAAAAATAGTGATGATTTTGATGTCGTGATTCCTAGCCGTTCTCTACGCGAATTTTCAGCGGTATTTACAGATGATATTGAAACTGTGGAGATTTTCTTTGCCAATAACCAAATCCTCTTTAGAAGCGAAAATATTAGCTTCTATACTCGTCTCCTAGAAGGTAACTATCCTGATACAGATCGCTTGATTCCAACAGATTTTAACACTACAATTACTTTTGATGTGGTAAACTTACGTCAGTCAATGGAACGTGCTCGCCTTTTATCAAGTGCGACTCAAAATGGTACTGTGAAACTTGAAATTAAAGATGGGGTTGTTAGCGCCCATGTTCACTCTCCAGAAGTTGGTAAAGTAAACGAAGAAATCGATACTGATCAGGTGACTGGTGAAGATTTGACTATTAGTTTCAACCCAACTTACTTGATTGATTCCCTTAAATCTTTGAATAGCGAAAAGGTGACCATTAGCTTTATCTCAGCTGTTCGTCCATTTACTCTTGTGCCAGCAGACACTGATGAGGACTTCATGCAGCTCATTACACCAGTTCGTACAAATTAAGTGAAATAAGTAAAAGAGGTTGAGCCTAGCTCGCCTCTTTTATGATATAATCGAAAAAGAAAAGGAGAGTATTATGTATCAAGTTGGAAATTTTGTTGAGATGAAAAAACCACATGCTTGTACTATCAAGTCAACTGGTAAAAAAGCAAATCGTTGGGAAATTACACGTGTAGGGGCAGATATCAAAATCAAATGCAGTAATTGTGACCATGTTGTTATGATGGGACGCTATGATTTTGATCGAAAAATGAATAAAATTATTGACTAAGAAGCCTTAGTTAGAGGGTTAGCAAGTTTTCCCTTTTTGTGTTATAATATTAGGGATTGAAATGAAAACGGAGAATGAAAAAATATGGCTTTAACAGCAGGTATCGTTGGTTTGCCAAACGTTGGTAAATCAACACTATTTAATGCAATTACAAAAGCAGGAGCAGAGGCTGCAAACTATCCATTTGCGACTATTGATCCAAATGTTGGAATGGTGGAAGTTCCAGATGAACGCCTACAAAAACTAACGGAAATGATCACACCTAAAAAGACTGTTCCAACAACATTTGAATTTACAGATATTGCAGGGATTGTAAAAGGAGCTTCAAAAGGAGAAGGGCTAGGGAATAAATTTTTGGCCAATATTCGTGAAGTAGACGCAATTGTTCACGTAGTTCGTGCTTTTGATGATGAAAATGTGATGCGTGAGCAAGGACGTGAAGACGCCTTTGTAGATCCACTTGCAGATATTGATACAATTAATCTGGAATTGATTCTTGCTGACTTAGAATCAGTCAATAAACGCTATGCGCGTGTAGAAAAGATGGCACGTACGCAAAAAGATAAAGAATCAGTAGCAGAATTTAATGTTCTTCAAAAGATTAAACCAGTTCTTGAAGATGGAAAATCAGCTCGTACCATCGAATTTACAGATGAAGAACAAAAAGTAGTCAAAGGTCTCTTCCTTTTGACAACTAAACCAGTTCTTTATGTTGCTAATGTAGATGAGGATGTAGTTTCAGATCCAGATTCTATCGACTATGTCAAACAAATTCGTGAATTTGCAGCGACAGAAAATGCTGAAGTAGTCGTTATTTCTGCTCGTGCTGAGGAAGAAATTTCTGAGTTAGACGATGAAGACAAGCAAGAATTTCTTGAAGCACTTGGATTGACAGAATCAGGCGTTGACAAGTTGACCCGTGCAGCTTACCACTTGCTTGGACTGGGAACTTACTTCACAGCCGGTGAAAAAGAAGTTCGCGCTTGGACCTTCAAACGTGGTATGAAGGCTCCTCAAGCAGCTGGTATTATCCACTCAGACTTTGAAAAAGGCTTTATTCGTGCAGTAACTATGTCATATGATGATTTGGTGAAATATGGATCTGAAAAGGCCGTAAAAGAAGCTGGACGTTTGCGTGAAGAAGGTAAAGAATATATCGTCCAAGACGGTGATATCATGGAATTCCGCTTTAATGTCTAAAAAATTTAATGAATAGTATCAATTAGGTTGGAAAAAAATTCCAACCCTTTTGGCTTTTGAAAGGAAAAATAAATGACAAAATTACTTGTAGGCTTGGGAAATCCAGGAGATAAATATTTTGAAACAAAACACAATGTTGGTTTTATGTTGATTGACCAACTAGCGAAGAAACAGAATCTCACTTTTACACACGATAAGATATTTCAAGCTGACCTAGCATCTTTTTTCATAAATGGAGAAAAAATTTATCTTGTCAAACCAACGACCTTTATGAATGAAAGTGGGAAAGCTGTTCATGCTTTATTGACTTACTATGGTTTGGATATTGAAGATTTACTCATCATTTACGATGATCTTGACATGGAAGTTGGAAAGATTCGTTTAAGAGCAAAGGGGTCCGCAGGTGGTCATAATGGTATCAAGTCTATTATTCAACATATAGGGACTCAGACATTTAATCGTGTTAAGATTGGAATCGGAAGACCTAAAAATGGCATGTCAGTTGTTAACCATGTTTTGAGTAAGTTTGACAAGGATGATTATATTGGTATTTTACAGTCTATTGACAAAGTTGACGATTCTGTAAACTACTATTTACAAGAGAAAAACTTTGAGAAAACGATGCAGAGGTATAACGGATAAATGGCGACCTTATTAGATTTATTCTCAGAAAATGATCAGATCCAAAAATGGCATCAAAATCTGACATGTAAAAAAAGACAATTAATGTTAGGTTTGTCAACTTCTACAAAAGCTTTAGCAATCGCTAGTAGTTTAAAGAAAGAAGATAAGATTGTTTTATTGACATCAACTTATGGAGAAGCAGAAGGGCTTATTAGTGATCTTATTTCTATCTTAGGTGAGGAATTTGTCTATCCATTTTTGGTAGATGATTCCCCTATGGTCGAGTTTTTGATGTCTTCACAAGAAAAAATCATCTCACGGGTTGAAGCCTTGCGTTTTTTGACTGATCCGTCTAGGAAAGGGATCTTAGTTTGTAATATTGCAGCAAGTCGATTGTTTTTACCTTCTCCAACTGTATTTAAAGATAGTATTGTAAACATATCAGTTGGTGAAGAATATGATCAAAACGCACTTATCCATCAGTTAAAAGAAATCGGCTATCGAAAGGTTACACAAGTACAAACTCAAGGAGAATTTAGTCTTCGAGGAGATATTTTAGATATTTTTGAAATATCCCAGTTAGAACCTTGCCGAATTGAGTTTTTTGGTGATGAAGTAGATGGAATTCGTACTTTTGAAGTCGAAACACAATTATCGAAAGAAAATCAGACAGAACTCACCATCTTTCCAGCTAGCGACATACTTTTGAGAGAAAAGGATTATCAGCGAGGACAGTCAGCTTTAGAAAAACAAATTTCAAAAACTCTATCGCCGATTCTGAAATCCTACCTAGAAGAAATTCTTTCAAGTTTTCATCAAAAACAAATGCATTTAGATTCTCGGAAATTTTTATCTTTGTGTTATGAGAAATCATGGACTGTCTTTGATTATATTGAAAAAGATACGCCCATATTCTTTGATGATTATCAGAAATTGATGAATCAGTATGAAGTCTTTGAAAGAGAATTAGCGCAATACTTTACAGAAGAGTTACAGAATAGTAAAGCATTTTCTGAGATGCAGTATTTTGCTGATACTGAGCAAATCTATAAAAAACAAAGCCCAGTGACCTTTTTTTCTAATCTGCAAAAGGGGTTAGGAAATCTCAAATTTGACCAGGTTTATCAATTCAATCAATATCCCATGCAGGAATTTTTCAATCAATTTTCTTTTCTAAAAGAAGAAATTGAACGATATAAAAAAATGGACTACACTATTATCTTGCAGTCTAGCAATTCAATGGGAAGTAAAACATTGGAGGATATTTTAGAGGAATACCAGATTAAATTGGATTCTATAGATAAGTCAAGAATCTGTCAAGAATCTGTAAACTTAATCGAGGGCAATCTCAGACATGGTTTTCATTTTGTAGATGAAAAGATTCTGGTGATTACTGAACATGAGATTTTTCAAAAGAAATTAAAACGTCGTTTTCGAAGACAACATGTTTCGAATGCAGAGCGCTTAAAAGATTATAATGAACTTGAGAAAGGGGACTACGTTGTTCACCATATCCATGGAATTGGTCAATATCTAGGGATTGAAACAATTGAAATCAAAGGGATTCACCGTGATTATGTCAGTGTTCAATACCAAAACGGTGATCAAATCTCTATCCCAGTGGAACAGATTCATCTACTTTCCAAATACGTTTCAAGTGATGGTAAAGCACCTAAACTCAATAAATTAAATGATGGTCATTTCAAAAAAGCAAAGCAAAAAGTTAAGAACCAGGTAGAGGATATAGCTGACGATTTAATCAAACTTTATTCTGAGCGTAGTCAGTTGAAGGGTTTTGCTTTTTCAGCTGATGATGAAGATCAACATTCTTTTGATGATGCATTTCCTTATGTTGAAACGGATGATCAACTTCGTAGTATTGAGGAAATCAAGAGGGATATGCAGGATTCTCAACCAATGGATCGACTTTTAGTTGGGGATGTTGGCTTTGGGAAGACTGAAGTTGCAATGCGTGCAGCCTTTAAGGCAGTCAATGATCACAAACAGGTTGTCGTCTTAGTTCCGACGACGGTTTTAGCGCAACAGCACTATACCAATTTTAAGGAACGATTCCAAAATTTTGCAGTTAATATTGATGTGTTGAGTCGCTTTAGAAGTAAAAAAGAGCAGACTGAAACACTTGAAAAATTGAAAAACGGTCAAGTTGATATTTTGATTGGAACCCATCGTGTTTTGTCAAAAGATGTTGTGTTTGCTGATTTAGGATTGATGATTATTGATGAGGAACAGCGATTTGGTGTCAAGCATAAGGAAACCTTGAAAGAACTGAAAAAACAAGTAGATGTCCTGACCTTGACAGCAACGCCAATTCCTCGTACCCTTCACATGTCTATGCTGGGAATCAGAGATTTATCTGTTATTGAAACTCCGCCGACTAATCGTTATCCAGTGCAAACCTATGTTTTGGAAAAGAATGATAGTGTGATTCGTGATGCTGTCTTGCGTGAAATGGAGCGTGGAGGTCAAGTTTACTATCTTTACAATAAAGTTGACACGATTGATCAGAAGGTTTCCGAATTACAGGAGTTGATTCCAGAGGCTTTGATTGGTTATGTTCATGGGCAAATGAGTGAGATTCAGTTAGAAAATACTCTACTGGATTTCATTGAAGGTCAGTATGATATTTTGGTGACAACTACCATTATTGAGACAGGGGTGGACATTCCAAATGCCAATACTTTATTTATTGAAAATGCGGACCATATGGGCTTGTCAACCTTGTATCAGTTAAGAGGAAGAGTCGGTCGTAGTAATCGTATTGCTTATGCCTATCTCATGTATCGTCCAGAAAAATCAATCAGTGAAGTCTCCGAGAAGAGATTAGAAGCGATTAAAGGATTTACAGAATTGGGCTCTGGATTTAAGATTGCAATGCGAGATCTTTCGATTCGTGGAGCAGGAAATCTTTTAGGGAAATCCCAGTCTGGTTTCATTGATTCTGTTGGTTTTGAATTGTATTCGCAGTTATTGGAGGAAGCTATTGCTAAACGACATGGTAATGGGAACACAAGAACCAAAGGGAATGCTGAGTTGATTTTACAAATTGATGCCTATCTTCCTGATACCTATATTTCTGATCAACGACATAAGATTGAAATTTACAAGAAAATTCGTCAAATTGACAACCGTGCCAACTATGAAGAGTTACAAGAAGAGTTGATGGACCGCTTTGGAGAGTACCCAGACGTGGTAGCCTATCTTTTAGAGATTAGTTTGGTTAAGTCTTATCTTGACAAGGTCTTTGTTCAACGTGTTGAAAGAAAAGATAATAAGATTACAGTACAATTTGAAAAAGTCACTCAGCGATTGTTTTTGGCTCAAGATTATTTTAAAGCTTTATCCGCAACAAACCTAAAAGCAGCCATAGCTGAGAATAAGGGATTAATGGAAGTTGTATTTGATATCCGAAACAAGAAGGACTATGAAATTTTAGAAGATCTGCTCATTTTTGGAGAAAGTTTATTAGAGATAAAAGAATCAAAGGAAGCAATTTCCATTTAACATTTTTCTTCTATAAAAGGGATAAAAATGGTACAATAATAATTTGAGGTAATAAAAATGAGACTAGACAAATATTTAAAAGTATCAAGAATTATCAAGCGTCGTACAGTCGCAAAAGAAGTAGCAGATAAAGGTAGAATCAAGGTAAATGGAATCTTGGCCAAAAGTTCAACGGATTTGAAAGTTAATGACCAAGTTGAAATTCGCTTTGGCAATAAGTTGCTACTTGTAAAAGTACTGGAGATGAAAGATAGTACAAAAAAAGAAGATGCAGCAGGCATGTATGAAATTATCAGTGAAACACGGGTAGAAGAAAATGTCTAAAAATATTGTACAATTGAATAATTCTTTTATTCAAAATGAACACCAACGTCGTCTCTATCTGATGAAAGAACGACAAAAACGGAATCGTTTCATGGGTTGGGTTCTTATTTTGATGATTTTATTGTTCATTTTACCAACTTATAATCTTGCTCAAAGTTATCACCAATTACTCCAAAGACGTCAACAGTTATCAGACTTACAAACTCAGTATCAAACCTTGAGTGAGGAAAAGGAGAAAGAGACAGCTTTTGCTACAAAGTTGAAAGATGAAGATTACGCTGCTAAATACATGCGTGCAAAATATTATTATTCTAAGAATCGGGAAGCTGTTTATACGATTCCTGACTTGCTCCCAAGGTGATAAAATGGAAAATTTATTAGATGTAATAGAGCAATTTTTGAGTCTATCGGATGAAAAGCTGGAAGAGTTGGCTGATAAAAATCAATTATTGCGTTTACAAGAAGAAAAGGAAAGGAAGAATGCGTAAGTTCTTAATTATTTTGTTGCTACCAAGTTTTTTGACAGTTTCAAAAGTCGTTAGCACAGAAAAAGAAGTTGTCTATACTTCGAAAGAAATTTATTACCTTTCACAATCTGACTTTGGTATTTATTTTAGAGAAAAATTAAGCTCTCCCATGGTTTATGGAGAGGTTCCTGTTTATGCGAATGAAGATTTAGTAGTGGAATCTGGAAAATTGACTCCCCAAACAAGTTTCCAAATAACCGAGTGGCGCTTAAATAAACAGGGAATTCCAGTATTTAAGTTATCCAACCATCAATTTATTGCTGCGGACAAACGATTTTTATATGATCAATCAGAGATAACTCCAACAATAAAAAAAGTATGGTTAGAATTTGATTTTAAACTGTACAATAGTCCTTATGACTTAAAAGAAGTGAAATCATCCTTATCAGCTTATTCTCAGGTATCAATCGATAAGACCATGTTTGTAGAAGGAAGAGAATTTCTACATATTGATCAGACTGGATGGGTAGCTAAAGAATCAACTTCTGAAGAAGATAATCGGATGAGTAAAGTCCAAGAAATGTTATCGGAAAAATATCAGAAGGATTCATTTTCTATTTATGTTAAGCAACTGACTACTGGAAAAGAAGCTGGTATCAATCAAGATGAAAAGATGTATGCAGCTAGTGTTTTGAAACTCCCTTATCTTTATTATACGCAAGAAAAAATAAATGAGGGGATTTATCAGTTAGACACGACTGTAAAATACGTATCTGCAGTCAATGATTTTCCAGGTTCTTATAAACCAGAGGGAAGTGGTAGCCTCCCTAAAAAAGAGGATAATAAAGAGTATTCTCTCAAGGACTTAATAACGAAAGTATCTAAAGAATCGGACAATGTAGCTCATAATCTATTGGGATATTACATTTCAAACCAATCTGATGCCACATTTAAATCCAAGATGTCTGCTATTATGGGAGATGATTGGGATTCAAAAGAAAAATTGATTTCTTCTAAGATGGCTGGGAAGGCCATGGAAGCTATTTATAATCAAAATGGATTTGTGCTAGAGTCTTTGACTAAAACAGATTTTGATAATGAGAGAATTGCCAAAGGTGTTTCTGTTAAAGTAGCTCATAAAATTGGAGATGCGGATGAATTTAAGCATGATACTGGTGTTGTCTATGCAGATTCTCCATTTATTCTTTCTATTTTCACTAAAAATTCTGATTATGATACGATTTCTAAGATAGCCAAGGATGTTTATGAGGTTCTAAAATGAGGGAACAAGATTTTTTAAATCATTTTCTCAAGAAGGGATATTTCAAAAAGCATGCTAAGGTGGTGCTAGCTCTTTCTGGTGGATTAGATTCTATGTTTCTATTTAAGTTATTATCTACGTATAAAAAAGAGTTAGAAATTGAATTGATTCTAGCTCATGTGAATCATAAGCAGAGAGTAGAATCAGATTGGGAAGAACAGGAATTAAGGAAGTTGGCTGCTGAAGCAGAGCTTCCTATTTATATCAGCAATTTTTCAGGAGAATTTTCAGAAGCGCGTGCACGAAATTTTCGCTATGATTTTTTTCAAGAGGTCATGAAAAAGACAGGTGCGACAGCCTTAGTCACTGCCCACCATGCGGATGACCAGGTGGAAACGATTTTTATGCGATTGATTCGAGGTACTCGTTTGAGATATCTATCAGGAATTAAGGAGAAGCAAGTAGTAGGAAAGATAGAAATCATTCGTCCCTTCTTGCATTTTCAGAAAAAAGACTTTCCTCCAATTTTTCACTTTGAAGATATATCAAATCAGGAAAATCATTATTTTCGCAATCGTATTCGAAACTCATACTTACCAGAATTAGAAAAAGAAAATCCTAGATTTAGAGATGCGATCTTAAGCATCGGCAATGAAATTTTAGATTATGACTTAGCTATAGCTGAATTATCAAAGAATATTGATGTAGAAAATTTAGATCAGCTATTGTCTTACTCTGAGTCGACACAAAGAGTTTTACTTCAAACTTATCTGAATCGTTTTCCAGATTTGAATCTTACAAAAGCTCAGTTTGAAGAAGTTAGACAAATTTTAAAAACTAAAAGCCAGTATCGTCATCCGCTTAAAAATGGTTATGAATTAGTAAAAGAGTATCAACAGTTTCGGATTTGTAAAATCAGTCCTCAGTCTGATGAAAAGGAAGATGAACTTGTGTTACACTATCAAAATAAGGTATCTTACCAAGGTTATTTATTTTCCTTTGGACTTCCTTTAGAAGGTGAATTAATTCAGCAGGTACCTGTTTCACGCGAAACATCCATACACATTCGTCATCGAAAAACAGGAGATTTTTTGATTCAAAATGGGCATAGAAAAAAACTCAGACGTCTATTTATTGATTTGAAAATCCCTATGGAAAAGCGAAAATCTGCTCTGATTATTGAGCAATTTGGTGAAATTGTCTCAATTTTGGGAATTGCGACCAGTAATTTGAGTAAAAACACGAAAAATGATATAATGAACACTGTACTTTATATAGAAAAAATAGATAGGTAAAAAAATGTTAGAAAACGATATTAAAAAAATCCTCGTTTCACACGATGAAATTACAGAAGCTGCTAAAAAATTAGGTGCTCAACTCACTAAAGACTATGCAGGAAAAAATCCAATTTTAGTTGGGATTTTAAAAGGATCTATTCCTTTTATGGCTGAATTGGTTAAACATATTGATACACATATTGAAATGGACTTCATGATGGTTTCTAGCTACCATGGTGGAACAGCAAGTAGTGGTGTCATTAATATCAAGCAAGATGTGACTCAAGATATCAAAGGAAGACATGTTCTGTTTGTAGAAGATATCATTGATACAGGTCAAACTTTGAAGAGTTTAAGAGATATGTTTAAAGCAAGAGAGGCTGCTTCTGTTAAAATTGCAACCTTGTTGGATAAACCAGAAGGACGTGTTGTAGAAATTGAGGCAGACTATACCTGCTTTACTATCCCAAATGAGTTTGTAGTAGGTTATGGTTTAGACTACAAAGAAAACTATCGTAACCTTCCTTATGTTGGAGTATTGAAAGAAGAAGTATATTCAAATTAGAAAGAACAATTTTTAATGAAAAAACAAAATAATGGTTTAATTAAAAATCCTTTTCTATGGTTATTACTTATTTTTTTCCTAGTTACAGCTTACCAGTATTTTAGTACAGGTAGTGTTGCAGGGAAAAGTGAGCAAATTAATTATACAGAATTGGTAAAAGAAATTACCGATGACAATGTAAAAGAATTGACTTACCAACCAAATGGCAGTGTTATCGAAGTTTCAGGTGTTTATAAAAATCCTAAAACAAGTAAAGAAGAAACAGGTATCCAGTTCTTTTCTCCTTCTGCTACAACAGTAGAGAAATTTTCAAGTATTATTCTTCCTTCAGATACTACAGTATCAGAATTGCAAAAACTTGCTTCTGACCATAAGGCGGAAGTAACTGTTAAGCATGAAAGTTCAAGTGGTATGTGGATTAATATTCTTGTATCCATTGTGCCATTCGGTATTCTATTCTTCTTCCTATTCTCTATGATGGGAAATATGGGAGGAAATAATAGCCGTAACCCAATGAGTTTTGGACGTAGTAAGGCTAAAGCCGCAAATAAAGAAGATATTAAAGTAAGATTTTCAGATGTTGCTGGAGCTGAGGAAGAAAAACAAGAACTAGTTGAAGTTGTAGAATTCTTAAAAGATCCAAAACGATTTACAAAACTTGGAGCCCGTATTCCAGCAGGTGTCCTTCTAGAGGGACCTCCGGGAACAGGTAAGACGTTACTTGCTAAGGCAGTCGCTGGAGAAGCAGGTGTTCCATTCTTTAGTATCTCAGGTTCTGACTTTGTAGAAATGTTTGTCGGAGTTGGAGCTAGTCGTGTTCGTTCTCTTTTTGAAGATGCCAAAAAAGCAGCACCAGCTATTATCTTTATCGATGAAATTGATGCTGTTGGACGTCAACGTGGAGTTGGTCTTGGCGGAGGAAATGACGAACGTGAACAAACATTGAACCAACTCTTGATTGAGATGGATGGTTTTGAGGGAAATGAAGGGATTATCGTCATCGCTGCGACAAACCGTTCAGATGTACTAGACCCTGCCCTTCTCCGTCCAGGACGTTTTGATAGAAAAGTATTGGTTGGCCGTCCTGATGTTAAAGGTCGCGAAGCAATCTTGAAAGTTCATGCTAAGAACAAGCCTTTAGCAGAAGATGTAGATTTGAAACTAGTCGCTCAACAAACTCCAGGCTTTGTTGGTGCTGATTTAGAGAATGTCTTGAATGAAGCAGCTTTAGTTGCTGCTCGTCGCAATAAATCGGTAATTGATGCTTCAGATATTGATGAAGCAGAAGATAGAGTTATTGCTGGACCTTCTAAGAAAGATAAGACAGTTTCACAAAAAGAACGTGAATTGGTTGCCTACCATGAGGCAGGACATACCATTGTTGGTCTAGTTTTGTCGAATGCTCGTGTTGTTCATAAAGTTACCATCGTACCACGTGGACGTGCCGGCGGATATATGATTGCACTTCCTAAGGAAGACCAAATGCTTCTTTCTAAAGAAGATATGAAAGAGCAATTGGCTGGCTTAATGGGTGGACGTGTAGCTGAAGAAATTATCTTTAATGTCCAAACTACAGGAGCCTCAAACGACTTTGAACAAGCGACACAAATGGCGCGTGCAATGGTTACAGAGTACGGCATGAGTGAAAAACTTGGCCCAGTACAATATGAAGGAAACCATGCTATGTTTGGTGCACAGAGTCCTCAAAAATCAATTTCAGAACAAACAGCTTATGAAATTGACGAAGAGGTTCGTTCATTATTAAATGAAGCACGAAATAAAGCTGCTGAAATCATCCAATCAAATCGTGAAACTCACAAGTTGATTGCAGAAGCATTATTGAAATACGAAACATTGGATAGTACACAAATTAAATCTCTTTATGAAACCGGAAAGATGCCTGAAACAGTAGAAGAGGAATCACATGCACTATCCTATGATGAAATAAAGTCAAAAATGAATGACGAGAAATAACCCTGAGAGAGGCTTGTCCTCTCTTTTTTGTGCAGTTGAGGAGCTAAAGGGAACAGAATGGATGAAATGTGCCAAAAGTGTATCTGAATCTGTTAGACTGTATCTAGAAAGGGGAAAAGAATGATTAAAGAATTGTATAAAGAAGTCCAGGGAATTGTATATAAGAGTAGAAATGAATATTACCTTCATTTGTGGGAGTTATCGGACTGGGACCAAGAGGGAATGATTTGCCTACATGAATTGATTAGTAGCGAAGAAGGGCTAGTAGAAGATATTCCTCGCTTACGTAAATACTTCAAAACAAAATTCCGGAATCGAATTCTAGATTATCTCCGTAAACAAGAAAGTCAAAAACGGAGATATAATAAAGAGCTTTATGAAGAAGTGGGTGAGATAAGTCATCGTATAAGTGAGGGAGGTCTGTGGCTAGATGACTATTATCTCTTTCATGAAACACTAAGAGATTATAGAAACAAACAAACTAAAGAGCAACAAGAAGAGTTAGAATGCGTCTTAAGAAATGAACGTTTCCGAGGGCGTCAAAGAGTGTTAAGAGACTTACGTATTGTGTTTAAAGAGTTTGATATCCGTACTCATTAGGAATTCATGCAAAAAAGTAAAAAAAGTTAAAAAAAGTGTTGACAAAAAATAAAAAGCCGGTATAATAGTAAGAGTTGAAAATAACAACTCTGGTCCGTTGGTCAAGGGGTTAAGACACCGCCTTTTCACGGCGGTAACACGGGTTCGAATCCCGTACGGACTATGGTATG